>CAZDYO010000108.1:0-7232 GCA_964509555.1 uncultured Acidimicrobiales bacterium | reverse complement strand
CGCCGCCGGCCGCGCTCGGCCCGAACAGACAACAGATCTGGGGCACCCGCCCCGAGAGTTTCACCTGGTTGTGGAAGATGCGGCCCGCCCCTCGTCGGCCGGGGAACAACTGGACCTGGTCGGTGATTCGGGCGCCGGCGGAGTCGACGAACCAGAAGATAGGCAGATCGGAGTCGAGGGCCTTCTCGGTGGCACGAACCATCTTCTCGACTGTTCGCGCCCCCCAGGACCCGGCCTTGACGGTGGGATCGTTGGCGACCACGATCGCCGGCCGACCGTCGACAAGACCGACTCCGGTCACCACCCCATCAGCGGGGTAGCCGGGTTCGGTGGCGTGGGCGAGTTGGGCGTCCTCAACGAAGGTGTCAGGGTCGAACAGCAGCGACACGCGGTCTCGAACATGAAGTTTTGAGTCGCGGGCCAGGCGCGCCGCGCCCTTCTCGGTGACGCCGTTGGCCGCTGCTCGGGCCTCGTTGATTCGTTCGCGCATCCCGTTGGCTCCAATTGTGTGAGACGGCAGTCTTGCGAATCGTCACCCGGGCCGGGTGACGGAGGTCAGGAGATCACGGCCACAATGTCGCCGCTGCCCACCGAGTCTCCCTCGGCGACGTTGATCGACTCGATCGTGCCCGATTTGCCGGCGGCGATGTTGTTTTCCATCTTCATGGCCTCCAGGACGACGATGGTGTCGCCGGTCTCGACCGTGTCGCCGACGGCCACCGCAACTTTGACGATCGTTCCCTGCATGGGCACCGCGACGTCTCCGCTTCCCGACGCCCCTCCGCCCGATGAACGTTGACGGGAACTCCGGCGGGGCTTCGCCGCCCCGGCCGACGTATCGGGAACCCACATGGACACCGAGAATCGTTTGCCGTTGACTTCGACATCGAGCTCGCGCTTGACCCGGGGTGATTCGCCGTCGATGTCGGCGGGAGGCGTGTCGGCGGTGATTCCGCTCAGATCCAGGGATTCCTCGACCCATTTGGTGGAGTGTTCGATGGCGGCGAACTCCGGATGGCGCAGCACCGCGAGATCCGCTGGTGCGGTGGTGGCGACCCCGACGATGTTGAGCTCCTTGAGCGCCCGAATCGCCCGGGCGATCGCGTGATCCCGTGTTGCCCCCCAGACGATTAGCTTGCCGATGAGGTTGTCGTAGAACTGGCTGATCTCGTCTCCGGCCTCGTATCCGCTGTCGAACCTGGTGCCGAAGCCGCCGGGGGTGGTCATCGTTGTGATGGTGCCCGGACAGGGCAGGAAGGCGCCATCCGCGGGGTCCTCGGCGTTGATTCGCAGCTCAATGGCGTGACCGCGCAACGAGATGTCGTCCTGGGTGAACCCCAGGGGTTCGCCCGCAGCGATCCGCAACTGTTGCTCGACGAGGTCGACCCCGGTGACCATCTCGGTGACCGGGTGTTCGACCTGGAGTCGGGTGTTCATCTCGAGGTAGTGGAACTCGCCGTCCTCGTAGAGAAACTCGACGGTGCCGGCACTCACGTAGCTGCAGCCCTTGGCGACAGCCACCGCGGCCTTGCCCATCGCCACGATCGTTTCCGGCGGTATTCCCGGTGCGGGGGCCTCCTCGATGAGCTTTTGATGGCGACGCTGGGCCGAGCAGTCACGGGTGCCCAGGTAGACGCAGTTGCCGTGGGTGTCGGCGAGGATCTGCACCTCGACGTGGCGGGGCTTGGTGAGGTAGCGCTCCATGTAGCACTCGTCGCGGCCGAAATACGCGAGCGATTCGCGTTTCGCGGCCGAAAGGGCGTCTTCGGCCTCCTCGGCTCGCTCGACGACCTTCATGCCGCGGCCGCCACCCCCGTAGGCGGCCTTGATGGCGACGGGCCAGCCGTGTTCGTTGCCGAATGCGATCACCTGCGATGCATCGGTGATCAATTCGGTGGACCCGGGGACGCCGAGCACGCCGACCTGTTCGGCGGCACCCCGGGCGGAGATCTTGTCGCCCATCACCTGTATGGCGCTCGGGGGAGGGCCGATGAAGGTGACCCCCATCGCGGTGATGGCCTCTGCGAAGTCGGCATTTTCGGAGAAGAACCCGTATCCCGGATGGACCGCGTCGGCGCCGCTTCGCTCGATCGCGTCGATGATGGCGTCGGTGTTGAGGTAGGACTCCGCAGCGGTCTGGCCGCCGAGCGCCCAGGCCTCATCAGCGAGCCTGACATGCAGTGCGGTGCGATCGAGATCGGAGTAGACCGCGACGGTGGATATCCCGAGCTCTTGACAGGCGCGGATGACTCGGACGGCAATTTCGCCGCGATTGGCTACTAGAACTTTTGTGAACACGTCGTAATGGTTACCCCAATGAGACCCCCGGGTGCTACATCTGCACCCATGGGATTTCCGGAAAGCACACTTGCCGCGGGCCGGGCCGGGTTCTCGGAGCTCCGCCACGTCGCGGTCACCGGGTCCACAAACCGCGATCTGGCCGATGGGTCGCGTGCCGGAGAGTTCGATCCGGTGGTGCTAGTGACCGATCATCAGACCGCGGGTCGGGGCCGACTGGGTCGTGACTGGCACGACGCCGGAGGTTCCCTGCTGGTGAGCTTCCGGTTCGAAGCGACGGCCGCAACAGCCCATCGGGTGGTGGCCGCCGTGGCCGCGTCATCGCGTCGGGCCCTCGCGGGGTTCATGCGTGATGATCCCATGTTCAAGTGGCCGAACGATCTCGTGGTTCTCCGCGAGGGGGCACCACACAAGCTGGCGGGTGTCCTGGCCGAGTGGATCGACACGGCTCGGCCAGTGGTCGTGGTCGGCGTGGGCATCAACATCGACCCGGTCGCGACCGACCAACCTTCGTGGTCGGTTGCGGAGTCGGGCGGCACGGTCGATGCCGACCATCTGCTGGCCACGATCATCCATGGGATCCCACCCCGTCTGCGCAACCCGGCATTGGTCCTCGAGGAGATGCTGGCCCATCACGCGACGATCGGCAGTCGCGTGGGGGTTCAACTGACCGGCGGAGGAACACTCGTGGGCATGGCCACCGCTCTCGGACCCGATGGCCATCTGGTGGTGGTCGACGACACCGGTGATCGTCATGAGGTGTCGACCGGAGATGTGACAAGCCTCAGGCCCCCGGGCTTCGTCTGATCAACGACGTCGTTGGCTGCTCGGGTGCGGCTACGATCCCATCCCGTGACGATGCCGGACAACGAGTTGTTGAGGCGCACCTGGCCTCAGCGTCTGGTGCTGCTCTCCTCCATGGCGGTCATAGTGGCCGCCCTGGTGGCGGCATGGGGAGTACGAACGGTGTTTCAGGGGGTCGCCCAGATAGGTCGGGTCGAGATCTCTGGAGAAGTGCTCATCAACCCGACCAGTGCCGTGCAACCGGTCAATTTCCTGCTGGTCGGAACCGACAGCACCGACGGGCTCGACCCGAATGATCCAATCAACATCGGACGTATCGAAGATCCTCGTGGTCGCGGGCTTGCCGACACCATCGCGATACTCCGCCTTGATCCGGTGTCTCAACAGGCTTGGGTGCTGCCCATCCCGCGGGATCTCTATGTTCCGATTCCCGGTTCCACCAACTATCGGATCAATGCCGCATTGCTGATCGGCGGTCCCGAGAAGCTGATCGAAACCATCAAGTCGGTGTTCGACATCGAAATCAATCACTACGTGCAGGTCGATTTCAAGGGCTTTCAGGAAGTCGTCGACCAGATCGGTGGGGTTCCGGTGTGGTTCCCGAACCCCACCAAGTCGGTGGCCACCGGTCTCAACATCCAATCGGCGGGGTGCTGGGTGCTCGATGGGGTTGATGCGCTGCGTTACGTAAGACCCCGAAAGGATTACCAGGAGTTCATCGACGGCAAGTGGGTGACCACCGGGTCCAGGGACTTCGAACGGATCCAACGGCAGCAGGACTTTCTCGTGCTGGCCCTCGACCGTGCCATTCAGCGCGGGGCCCGCAATCCGCAGACGATGCTCAAGTTGATCAACGCCGGGGCCAAGAGCGTGGTTCTCGACGAAAGGTTGACGCCCAACGAACTGCTCAAATTCGCCGACTCATTCAGCTCGTTCAACCCCGACAACATCACGCGCTACGCGCTCACCGTCACCACCAGATTCTCCGATGATGGCACCACCTACATCGGGGAGATTCTCGTCGACGGCGCCGACTCGGATGCGCTGGCGGTGTTCCGCGGGGCTTCCGACGCAGAAAAGCCGTCCGACATCACATTCGATCTCTACTCCGCCGACACATCTGTGCTCACCGGCGACAGCGCCGCTCTTACCGGAATCGGCTTCGACGTTGCGAGCGAGCAGCAGATCGATTCGCCGGCGCCCCACTCCGTGGTGGTCTACCCGCCCGGCAAGGTCGCCGCCGCCCAGACCATCGCTCGCTACCTGCTCCCGGTTCCGGCACTGGTCGAGGACCCCACCGCCACCCGTACGGCAGTCGTTCTGGGCGCCGATCACGAACAGGTGCTCTTCCTGTTTCCCCGGGACACATCGGAGACCCTGGCCGAGATCGACCGGCTGGGCGCCGTCGACATCCCCGATCTTGGTGGGAGCCCCACATTCGTCACCACAACCGTCTCGGGCTCGGGCCCGACCACACGTGGCATCGATTCGGCGAGCGTCACCACCACCGTCGCTGCGACCACGACTCTGGTTCCAACGACCACGACCATAACCATCATGGGTCGGCCCCCCGAGGGGCAGAGCTGCGGCTGACCGCCCGGTGCGAACGCAGACCGGGGACTGGCATCGATCACCGGCTGCATTGAGCCTCACATCGCTGCCGCCACGGCCGATCCTAGGATTCGATCAGCTCTAGGAGACACAATGATCAACAGGATCGCCGTGATCGGCACCGGCTACGTCGGGCTCACAACAGGTGCATGCTTCGCCCATCTCGGGCACGAGGTGATCTGCGCCGACATCGTTCCGGAGAAGGTTGAGCGGCTGAGCCGGGGGGAGATCCCGATTCATGAGGCCGGCCTGGCCGAACTCGTGGCCGAGGGGTTGTCATCGGGACGGCTCAGTTTCGTGCTCGGTTCGGAGAACGCCGTCGCCGAAGCCGAGTTCGTCTACCTCTGCGTGCCCACCCCTCAGGCTGCTGATGGTTCCGCGGATCTCAGCTACGTTCAGGCCGCCGCCGGAGAGATCAGCGACAAGCTCGCGCCCGGCACGGTCGTGATCAACAAGTCGACTGTGCCGGTGGGCTCCACGAGGCTCGTGGAGCAGGCTCTGGGACGATCCGATATTCCGGTGGTCTCCAACCCGGAGTTCCTGCGGGAGGGCAGCGCCGTCGACGACTTCCTCCACCCGGACCGGGTCGTGATCGGATCCGACGATCGTTCGGCCGCGGCGAGAGTGGCGGCCCTGTATCTCGGGGTGCGAGCACCGATCATGGTCACGGATCCGGCTTCGGCGGAGACCACCAAGTACGCGGCCAACGCGTTCCTGGCCACGAAACTGTCGTTCACCAACGCGATCGCGGCCGTCTGCGAAGCCGTCGGGGCCGATGTCAACGACGTGCTGCTCGGAATCGGATACGACCATCGGATCGGCCACGAGTTCCTGCGCCCCGGACCTGGCTGGGGTGGGTCCTGCTTCCCGAAGGACACGCGGGCCATCATCGGCATTGCCGAAGAGTCCGGCTACGACTTCTCCCTGCTCAAGGGGGTCGTGTCCGTCAACGACGAGCAGTTCGACCGTACCGTCGGGAAGGTGACCAGTGTCACCGATGTGAACGGAGCCTGTGTCGCCATGCTCGGATTGGCCTTCAAGGCCGGCACCGACGACATCCGGGAGTCTCCGGCTCTGGAGATGGCCAAACGCCTCATTGCCCTCGGCGCGAGGGTGCGGGCCTACGATCCGGCTGTGTCAGCGGTGGACCTCGACGGTCTTGAAGTCGTCGGCGACGCCTACGCGGCCTGTGAGGGCGCATCCGCCCTGCTGGTCGCCACAGAATGGGACGAGTTCAAGTGGCTCGATCTCGACAAGGTCGCCGGTCTCATGAAGGAACTCCACATCATCGATTCGCGAAACCTGCTCGACCGAGGTGCGGTCAGGCGTCGGGGTTTCACCTATCAGGGCATCGGCCGTAGCTGATGGGGAGAATCGTCATAACCGGTGGCGCCGGCTTCCTGGGCTCTCACATCACCGATCGCCTGGTGTCGCGAGGTGACGAAGTGGTCGGCATCGACAATCTGGTTACCGGTTCGATCACCAACATCGAGCATCTGTTCGGTGAGAAGAACTATCGGTTCGTCGAGCAGGACGTCTCCCGGTTCATCTGGGTTCCCGGCGACGTGGATGCCGTTCTCCACTTCGCCAGCCCGGCCTCGCCGATTGACTACCTGGAGATGCCCATCCAGACCCTCAAGGTCGGTTCGCTCGGCACCCACAATGCCCTCGGCCTAGCCAAGGCCAAGGGTGCCAAGTTCCTGATCGCCTCCACCTCGGAGGTATACGGGGACCCCCATGTCCACCCCCAGGTCGAGACATATTGGGGCAATGTGAATCCGGTGGGGCCGCGGGGGGTCTACGACGAGGCCAAACGCTTCTCCGAGGCGATGACGATGGCCTATCACCGTTACCACGGCCTCGACACCCGCATAGCCCGCATCTTCAACACCTACGGCCCCCGTATGCGTCCCAATGACGGGCGCGTGGTGTCGAACTTCATCGTTCAGGCACTCAAGGGCGAGGCACTGACCATCTACGGTGACGGCAGTCAGACCCGAAGTTTCTGCTACGTCGAAGACGAGGCGAGGGGCCTGATTGCCCTGCTCGACTCCTCCGAGAACGATCCGGTCAACGTCGGCAACCCCAACGAGTTCACCATCGGGGAGCTGGCCGAAATCGTGGTCGAACTCGCCGGATCCGAGTCGGAGATCGAGTATCACGATCTTCCGGTCGATGACCCGACCCAGCGCCAGCCCGACATCACCCGTGCGAGAGACATTCTCGGATGGGAACCCGAGATCCAACTGCGCACGGGTGTGAGCCGCACCATCGAGTACTTCGCCGGTTTGCTGGGGCTCTAGCTGCTCCGGGCCTCGGCTGCTTCGCGGTTGGCCTCATACCATTCGATCGTGGCGGCCAGGCCGGCGCGGAAGTCGGTGGTGGCCTCGAAACCGAAGGTCTCGCGTGCCCTGGTCGGATCGACGCAGCGCCGGGGCTGGCCGTCGGGGCGGGTGTGGTCCCAGCGGATCCGGCCCCGGTATCCGGTGAGTTCGGAAATCATCTCCACCAGTTCCTTG
>CAZDYO010000107.1:0-7290 GCA_964509555.1 uncultured Acidimicrobiales bacterium | reverse complement strand
TGGTCTCGGCGGCGTCGGCGTCGTCGATCATCAGCGCGGCCGCGGCCGCCACCAGGAACATGACGGCGGTGGCCAGGAAGGCGTTCTGGTAGGCCCCGAGCATGGCCTGCTGCACCGCTTCGGCTGATTTGGCTCCACCCCCGGCGGCGTTGTGAAGTCCGGTTGTGAGCACGGTGGCTGCGATCGCCACTCCGAGGGCCGACGCCATTTGCCGTTGAGTCGAAAATATTGATGAGGCCCGCCCGGTTTCGGCTTTGGAGATCCGTGCGTAGACCGCGGTCTGCAGCGAAATGAAGATGAAACTCATCGATATGCCACGGGCGAACATCAGCCCCCGAATGGTCCACAGGCTTGTGCGGAGGCCGACGTTCGCGAAACCGAAACCGACCAGTGCCGCGCCCAGCAGTCCACCGACCATCAGTCGGCGTGGTCCGATCATCGGGTAGATCCGCTTGCCGACGATCTGCGAGGCGAGGATCACCCCGAACGCCTGGGGTATCTGGGTGAGGCCGGATTCGAATGCCGAGAACCCGCGCAGTCTCTGAAGGTAGAGCGGGAACACGAACAGTAGGCTGATGAACCCGCCGTACATGGCCAACCCGACAATGTTGGTGCGTCGAAACATCCGCTCACCGAAAAGCCGCAACCGCAGCATCGGGTGTTCGATTCGCAGCTCGATCACGACCAGCACCGCGAAGAGGATGAGTCCGGTGGTGGCCAAGCCAAGGATCACCGGGTCGGTCCATCCACGGCTCGGACCTTTGGACAGGGCGTAGAGAACCATGGTGAGGCCGGCGCCCGACAGCAGGAAACCGGCGAGGTCGAATGGTCCGGTGTCGGGTTCGGTGTGTTCACGCAGGAACCGCCAGGCCAGAGCAAACGATGCCAGCCCGATCGGGCCGTTCACGAAAAAGATCCATCGCCACGAGATCGTGTCGACGATGAACCCGCCGAGCACCGGGCCGATGGCCGGCGCGGTGACGGCGACCCCGAGAACGGCGGTGGCGGCCTTGGCTCGTTCGTCCAACGGGAACGCCCGGTAAAGCATCGCGGCCCCGACCGGGGTGAGCATCCCACCGCCCACGCCCTGAAGGATACGGAAGGCGATGAGCTGGTTGAGTGAACCGGAGAATCCGCACAGCATCGACGCGCCGGTGAACACGGCGATGGCGAACAGGAACACCTTCTTGGTGCCGATCCGGTCGCCCAGCCAGCCCGATGCGGGAATCCACACGGCGAGGCTCAGCAGGTAACCGAGCACCACCCACTCGATGCCGTCGGTGCCGACCTTGAAGTCCTCGGCGAGGGTTGGTAGGGCGACGTTGACCACCGTGGTGTCCATGATTTCCATGAACAGGCTGGTCATGTAGATGATGGCGACCTTGGTCTTGTATTCGAGCGGTCGCTTCATCGACGCGAACGTAGTACCGGCGGGTCGGATGTCCTCAATCGGTGACCTCGGCTAACTTGCCGCGCATGCGCGCCGGCCCCCGCAACCCCTATCTTGCCGACTCGGGGTACGCCATGGCTCATGGTCGATGCGATCAGCAGGACAACATCCCGGGGTGTGGTTCGGAGGGACCGGGCCGGGTGCTGGAGCCGGATGATCTGCAGTATTCGTGGCTCGGCCCGGGGCATTTCGGGGGGATGATCTCGTCGCCGTACCCGGACGGGCGTCGGGTGATCTGGAGCAACGGTCGGGAGATCATCGCCAAGCTCGACTACGACACGCTCGAGGTGTTGTCGGTGTTCGACATTCCGGGGCGGACCCGCACTCCGGTGGTCGATCTCGAAGCTGCGATCGCCGGCCTCGACGACCTCGAAGGGCAGGCGCTGATCGACCACGCGATCGTGCTGGCGATGACCCACATGACCGGTCTCGACGGTGTCTACGCGCTGGTCGACCGCGATAACACGCTGTTTCTCGGCCGCAAGGATCACGCCGTCGCCTATGCCGAGACCGACCCCGACGATCCGGCGTCGCCGATCGTCGAGCGCTCCCGGTGGGACAAGCCCGATCACATCGGAGGGTTCTTCGTCGGCATCAACATGACCTTCGACGGGCGGTTGGTGATGTCGACCAACCACGGATGGGTCGTGGTGCTGGAACGTGACTTCAGCTCGTACCAGGCGATCCAGTTGCCGGGTGCCGCCCTCAACGCCGCCGAGCACTGCGCCCGGATGGAGGACGAGCGGGGCAACACCGGATACGGCTGGGTCCGCACCTCGATGTGTGTTGGCGACGATGGTGGCATCTACGTGTCATCGGTCGATCACACCCACAAGGTGATCTGGACCGGCGATCGGCTGTCGCTTGACCCCGACGATGGCGCGTGGTCTGCGGCCTACGGGAACGGCACCGGGGTCGGGTCGGGCACCACCCCGTCGCTCATGGGGTTCGGCCCCGGCGAGGATCGTTTCGTGGTGATCGGCGACGGCGACGACGTGGTCAACATCACCCTGATGTGGCGCGACGAGATCCCCGCCGACTGGGAACGACTTCCGGGGGCGCCGTCGCGTCGTATCGCCGGGATGGGCCCGGCCAACATGGGCGACCCCGGCCTCGCAGCGATCCAAACCGAGCAGTCGATCACCGTGTCGGGCTACGGAGCGATGACCGTCAACAACGAGCCGGCGTCGATCCCGGAGGGTTTCCCGGATCGGGGTGTGCGGCTGCTGTGTTTCTTCCTTGGTCATCGCCCGGAGTTCACGCCCCACGGCCTCCACAAGTACGAGTGGGACCCGGTCGGACGCCGGTTGCGTGAGGCGTGGGTCAACACCGACGTGTCGTCGCCCAACTCGGTGCCGTTCGTGGCGCAGGGGAGTGGGCTGGTCTACACGTGCGGAGCCCGCGACGGGCGATGGACCATCGAGGCCGTCGACTGGACCACCGGAGAGTCGAGATTTCATTTCGTGCTGGGTGGGTCGAGGTTCAACACGCTCGGGGCGGGTGTCACCATCGACGACGACGGCTGCCTGCTGTTCGGCAACATCTTCGGCAAGACCCGAGTGCTGCGCTGATCCGGACCCGGCCTCCCGCCTAGTGTGGGCCCATGGCGACACGTATCAGGTACGCGGAGATCGTCGACCGGGGGGTTCGCATCGGTTTCGGCAGCGATGAGCGGGTGGTCGAGTTGCCGTCGCGATGGCTGCGCGACCATGGCGACGATCCGGCCAGCGTCGACCCCGACACGCTGCAACGGAGGGTCGACACGTTCACCATTCCCGCCGATGTCGAACCGTTGGAGTTGGCCTTCGGCGACGGTCGGCTCACGCTTCGATGGTCGGACGGGTCGACCACGCAACACGACGCCGGCTCCCTCGCCGACCTGATCGTGGACCGCCGTCGGCCGTGGCCCCCACGTCCCGACCGGTCGATCCGCATCGATTCGGACCTGGATCTCTGGGTGGGGGACTCGGGGCCGTTCTCGCCGATGCCGGCTGCATCTCTCCACGAGGCGGACGGGCGCACGCGGATGCTCAGCACACTGCATCGACTCGGGTGGGTGATGATCGACGGAGTGGAGCCCGGCGAGGCGGCAGTTGAGGCACTGGTCGAACGCATCGGCTACGTCCGCCGCACGATCTTCGGCGATGTCTGGGAGCTTGCTCCCGGTCTCACCGAGCATCTCGACAGCGCCTACGCCGACACCGACCTGGAAGTCCACACCGATTGCACCTACTGCCACGACGCCCCCGGGCTGCTGCTGTTCTCATGTCAGGAGCGCGACGGGGACGGGGGCGAGTCGGTGTTGGTCGATGGTTTCGCGGCGGCCCGCGATCTGGCAGCGGAGTCACCGGACCTGGCCGATGCCCTCACCAGGTTCGATTTCCCGGGTCGCTACGTCGAGCCGGGGGTGAGCCTGCTGGCCGAACGACCGCCGTTGAGGGTCGACGCGTCGGGTCGGCTGCGTCAGGTGTCGTTCAACAACTACGACCGCGCCCCGATGTTCCCGGTCGATATGTGGGTCGACACCGTCATACGCGCCTACTCGGCGTTTCACGATCTGATCGTCGACCCGGTCCGCCAGATCAGGCTGGGGTGGAAGCCGGGCCGTGTGCTGATCTTCGACAACTGGCGTCTGCTCCACGGCCGAACCGCGTTCACCGGCGGACGTCGATTTCTCGGGTGCTACCTCAATCACGAAGACCTTGAGAGCCGCCTCCGGGTTGACGGGATCGTCGGCGGTTGATGCCCGGGCGCCGCGGCGGCGATCAGGGGTTGAGGGCCCGACCGAAGGCCGCGATCACGGTGTCGACGTCGTCGTCGCTCACATCGAGGTGGGTGGTGAGCCGGGCCGGCGAGGACGACACCCGGGCCAGGATCCCCATGCCCCTGAGGGTCGACTGAAGCTCCGCCGAGGCGAACTTGATGTCGACGAACACCATGTTCGTGGACTGTGATGTGACCGTGATCCCGGGGATCCCGGCGAGTCCGGCCGCCATGCGAGCGGCGCGTGCATGGTCCTCGGCGAGACGTTCGATGTTGTGTTCGAGGGCATGGAGGCCGGCGGCGGCCAGGATGCCGACCTGTCGGAGTCCTCCCCCCAGCATCTTGCGCCACTTGCGGGCTTCGGCGATCAGTTCGCGTGATCCCGAGAGCACCGATCCGGCCGGGGCGCCGAGGCCCTTCGACAGGCACATCGACACGGTGTCGAAATCCGCGGTGAAGTCAGCCGGGTCGACCCCGAGGGTCACGACCGCGTTCCACATGCGGGCGCCGTCGAGGTGAAGGTTGAGTCCGGCGGCCCGGCCCACGCTGGTGGCCTCGGTCATGCGTTCGATCGATTGGACCATGCCGTCCTTGGTGTTTTCGAGGCACAGCAGGCGGGTTCGGGCGAAGTGGGGATCGTCGGGTTTGATCACCTCGGCGATGTGGGTCGGGTCGGGCAGGCCGTCGTCCAACATTCGCACCGGTTGTGGTTGGATACTGCCGAGCACTGCTCCGCCGCCGGCTTCCCAACGGTAGGTGTGGGCCGAGTCTCCGGCGATGTATTCGTCGCCCCGACCGCAGTGGGCCATGAGCGCACAGAGGTTGGATTGTGTGCCGCTGGTGACGAAAACGGCCGCTTCCTTGCCGAGACGTTCGGCCACTGCCGCCTCGAGACGGTGGACGGTGGGGTCGTCGCCGAACACGTCGTCGCCGACCTCGGCGTCGGCCATGGCCTTGCGCATGGCCGGGGAGGGGCGGGTGACGGTGTCGGAGCGAAGATCGATCATCCCCCATTCTGGCTTTTCTGACGCGAACGGACCGGTATATGAGCCTTGGAGGTCACAGATCCCCTCCCCGGGCTTTTCTGACGAGAACGGACCGGTATATGAGCCTTGGAGGTCACAGATGCGGGCGGGCGGGGTGGGGTTGAGTATGTTCTGCCCATGGCTGACGACATTGACGAGCACTTGGCCCGGATCGAAACCGACGGTTACTCAGTCATCGAGAACGCCATCGACCGGCCGACCATCGACGCTCTCATGGCGGACATTGATCGGATCGTCGAATCGACCGGGGTCGTACCGTCGGACAACTCATTTGAGGGATCTTCGACCACGCGTGTCTACAACCTGCTGGCCCACGGAGGTCCCTGGCTCGAGGTGCCGCTCCACCCGATGGTGCTGCCGATCGCAGAAGCCGTCCTCGGCGGACAGATCCTCGTGTCGTCATTGTCGTCCATCGCCATCGGACCGGGTGAGACCGCGCAGCCGATCCACGCCGACGACCAGGTCATGCCGATCACCCGCCCCCATGTCCCCGTCGTCTGTAATTCCATGTGGGCTCTCACCGATTTCACCGAAGCCAACGGGGCCACTCGGATCGTGCCCGGCAGTCATCATTTCGATCACAATCCGGAGTACGGCTCGCACCCCGAGTCGATCCCGGCGGAGATGCCGGCTGGCAGCGCTCTCGTGTGGAACGGGAGTCTGTGGCACGGCGGTGGTAGCAACACCACGGACCGCGCCAGGGTCGGGATAGCGATGAACTACTGCGCCGGATGGATCCGTCAGCAGGAGAATCAGCAGCTCGGAATCCCGGGCGAGGTATTGGCCGGATTTTCGCCGAGTCTTCGTGACCTCTGTGGCCTCGGTGTCTACCGCGGGTTGATCGGCCACATAGACAAGCAGACTCCGGCCCAGCATCTCTACGGGGACACCCCGGATTCTGCCCACCTCTTCGACAAGCGCTGACCGCCGCTCTTCTCCCCTGCTTTTCTGACGATAACGGACCGCAATGCGGTCCGTTATCGTCAGAAAAGCCAGGAAGGGGGGGGTGACATGTCACACCCCGGTGGTGAACTGTCGTCATGCGAGACATCAACGGTCTCGTTCAGAAGGCCACGAGTCAACACGGCCTACTCACCACCACCCAACTGCGTTCGCTTGGTGTATCCAAGAGTGGGCAGGCGACCCTCATCAAGTCGGGCGTGTTGAAGGCCGTCCGCCGCGGGGTCGTTCAGCTCGCTGGAGCCCCGGTCACGTGGGAGCAGCGGGTGATGGCAGCCTGTGTCGGGCCTGGGTCAGAGGCGGTTGCCAGCCACCGAAGTGCGCTCCGGATCTGGGGGCTGCGAACCAGATGGGAAGGGGTGGAGGTATCTGTCCGGTATCCCGCAAACCGATCCGTCCCCGATGCGATCGTGCACAGATCGATTGATCTGATCGATTCGGACGTGGTCGATCATGGCGGAATCCGGGTGACGAATCCGGCTCGAACCCTCTGTGACATTGGCCTCACCTTCGGGGCCGAGGCAGTCCAGAACTTCGTCGATCATGCTGTGGCTACCGGCCTGGTGACGATTCGTTCCTTGATCGAGGTACGGCGACGTGTCGGGGAGCATGGACGCAATGGAGTCGTGCGACTCGACCAAGCAGTTGACGGCCTGCCTGCCGGTGCCACCGTCACTGAATCGGGCCCGGAGACACGTCTACTGAGGGCACTACTGGAAGGAGGTCTGCCACGACCTGTCGCCCAACACGAGGTGAGGGCCGGGGGTCGCAACTATCGACTGGACCTTGCGTATGTCGACTCAAGGTTGGCGATCGAATACGACGGCGCTGAGGTGCATACGCGGGTCGACAATTTCGTCGGCGACCGTCGTCGTCAAAATGACTTGGTGGGCGCAGGCTGGACCATCTTGCGATTCACGCACGTCGACCTGAGAGATCGCCCGTGGGTGATTTGCAGCCAAGTCAGTCGCTATCTCCGGCGTCCATGACGAATACGGACCAATATGCGGTCCGTATTAGCCTCAATCCACCGTTTGGTGAGGGGCTGATTGGTTACGCGTCCACCGAAAA
>CAZDYO010000106.1:0-7347 GCA_964509555.1 uncultured Acidimicrobiales bacterium | reverse complement strand
GGGCGGCGTGTTGCCGCTGCTGAGGCACAGGCCCTCGAGCACATTGTCGACCCGGTGTCGTCGATCAGGGGGAGCCGGTTTCGCACCCAGCTCGTGAAGCGCAATCGACATGGCGGTGCGGCGGACAGTGACGAACGCGATCGCTCCCACCAACAGCCCGACAATCACCGCCACGACGATGGGCACGACTATGGCAAGCAGCAGACCCACGATCAGGGCCAGTGCCGCCAATGGGTAGCCGACGATCGCGGTTGGTGAGGTGGAACTCATTGGGGCTCGGGCCGGGCTCAGAACTCGACGGACACGTTGCCGCGTGACTCATCGTCGGCCTCGAAGTATTCGCGAGCCGCGAACCCCATCGGACCGGCCATGACCACGCCGGGGAAGGTCTGGATCGAGTTGTTGTATTTCAGGACGGTGTCGTTGTAGAGCTGACGGGCGTAGGCGATGCGACCCTCGGTCGCGGTCAGCTCCTCCTGGAGATCCCGGAAATTGTCGTTGGCCTTCAGCTCGGGGTAGGCCTCCGACACGGCGAACAGCTGACGCAGGGCGCCGGTGAGCATGTTTTCGCTCTGGGCCTGGGCCGCCGGACCCTGGGCGGTGGTGGCCGCGTTCCTGGCCGCGATGACGGCCTCAAGGGTTTCACGCTCGTGGGACGCGTAGCCCTTGACGGTCTCGACCAGGTTCGGGATGAGATCCCATCGACGCTTGAGCTGCACGTCGATCTGGGCCCAGGCGTTCTCGATGCGGTTCCTGAACCTGACCATCTTGTTGTAGATGCTGATGACGAAGACGGCTACGAGCACCAGTATCACGATGAGAATGATGACGACGATCATTACTTCCTCCGGACAGGCACCAATTGGTGCCGGGACTTGATCAGGCTATCGCCCCGGCTGCCCCAGGACCGACCGTGGCGATCAACCGTTCGTAGCGTTCGAGGTAGAACTCGGCCAGACGGCTCATGGAGAACATCTCGGCACGCTCACGACCCGACATCACGAGTTCATGTCGCGCGCCGGTGTCGTTCATCAGCATCTTGAGGGTCTCCGCCAGCGCCAAACTGTCGCCCGGAGGCACCAACTTGGCGTCCAGACCGTTGCGCACGACGTTGGCGTACCCGGGAATGTCGGCGGCCACCACCGCCGTGGATGCCGCCATGGCCTCGAGGAGCACAATGCCGAATGACTCGCCACGCAGAGACGGCGCGCAGAAGATGTCGGCGCCGCGCAGCCTGGCGGTCTTCTCGGACTCGTTGATCATGCCCAGCCATTCGATCCTCGGATCCCCGGCGAATCTGGCCTTGAGGTCCTCGGTTTCGGGGCCTTCACCAGCCACCCACAGGTTGGCGTTGGCCGGAAGACCCGACATGGCGTCGAGCAGCACCCGAAGCCCCTTGCGGGGTTCGTGCCGGCCGAGAAACAGGATGGTGCGGCCGCTGCCATCGATCACCGGACCTTCGGCGTAGCGTTTGATCTCGACACCATTGAATGCCTTGTCGTAGGTGCCTCCCAGGGCCTCGGATGCCATCTTCTCGGCATCGTCCGACACCACCACACGGTCGTCGAGACGTCGGGCCAGGAACTTCACCGCCCTGGGCATCAGGTCGTAGGCCAGGGACCCACCGGCGGCGTGGAAAGTTCCGATGAGCGGAGCTGGGTGGGTGAGCAGGGCGGTGGTGGTGGGTCCGGGCGCGAGCGGTTCGTGGAGATGGATCACGTCGAAATCCTCGTCACGCATGGCTCGGATGGTGCGGAGCTGACATGCCGGATCGGGTGCAACGGGGGCCACCGACCCGTTGGCTGCGGTGGGCAGACTCAGTCCGAGCGGGGTGACCCCGGCATCCGGGGGAGGCCCATCGCACGGAGCCAGCACCCTCACAGCGTGGCCCTTGCGGCGCAATGCTCGCGCCAAGCCGAGCACCTGCATCTGGACCCCACCTGGGATGGTGAGGCTGTATGGACAGATGATCCCGATCCGCATCAGTCGAGGTCCTTCAGGTGATCGGGTGGGTCGAGGCCCAGAAGACGATAATCACTGGGCCAGTTGGGGCTCAACATGTGCCATTGCTCGGGGGCTTTCCTGATCAGGATCTCGAACTCGTGGGCCAGCGCCTGGGTGATGCGCACGATGTCCTCTCTGAGTCGGCCCCGGCGCTCAACCGCGAGCGGCGGTCTCACCTCTCCGAAACGAGTCCCGTCACGCCAGTAGATCGCAGTCGGCAGCAACGCGGCTCCGCTACGCAGCGCCAGGGTGGCCGGCCCGGCCGGGAGCGTGGTCCGTTCGCCGAAGAAATCGACGGCAACCCCATTGCCGGCGATGTCGCGATCCGATGGCAGACACAGAACCTCGCCCCGCCGCAGCACCGCCATGGCTTCCTTGCCGGCGTTCTGATCGGCGGGGATGACATTCATGCCGAGGGACTTTCGCAGCCCGAGGAACCACTCGAACAGCTCCGGTGGCTGTAGAGGCTCGACAACCGCGCTGATGGGCAACCGGGCCACACTCGACACCCAGAACGCCGCCCACTCCCAACCACCGAGATGCGGCAGGGCGATGATGGCTCCCTTTCCGGATGCGGCGGCCGATTCGATGTTTCCGAAGCCCGAGTAGCTGAATCCCTGATCGACCTCGGCCGTGGAAAGGCTGGGCAACCGGAAACTCTCGAGGTAGTACTGCGAATACCACTCGTACACCTCGGCCACCTTGCGGCGACGCTCGATGGTGTTCAGCTTGCGTCCGAGCACGCGTTCAAGGTTGTGGGCCACCAGCCGGCTCTTGTCGCCGGACAACGACACGGCCGCGGCCGCGGTACGCGCCCCGAGCAGCGACAATCGTTCGGGGAGCTTTCTGGCCAGAAACGATCCCGCTTTGTAGGCCGAGACCGATGCCATCGCGGTCAGTGGTTGCGCAAAGCGCGGCGTTCACGCATCCGCTGGCGCCAGACCGACTCCGAAGTTGTGCGGCGGGGACGGCGACGTGGTTGACGGCTGCGGGGCAGCGGGCGGTTGGCCGAGGCCTGCCTCCATACCTTCACGAATCGCTGCACGGCGGTGATGGCCGTGAGAGCAAGCATGACCCACAGGACCCCGATGAGGATCTCATTGAACAGCAGGCCGAACGCCAACACGATGAAACGCTCGGCGCGCTCCATGATGCCGCCCTTGGCATCGAATCCGAGCGATTCCGCCTTGGCCCGCTGGTACGAGACCAACATTGCGGCGGCCATGATTGCCACCGGCAGCATTGAGATGCGGCCGGGTTCGTTGCTGGCGAGATACCAGGCCACGCCACCGAACATCAGGGCGTCGGTGAGACGATCGGAGACCGAGTCGAGGTAGGCGCCGCGGGTGGAACCGGTGCCCGATGCCCGGGCGACCGCGCCATCGAGAGCATCGGGGACGCCGGTGAGAACGATGAAAAGGAATCCGAGCCGCAGGTAGCCGGAACCGATCGTGTAGGCGGCCATGCCGGCCATCGCGATACCGGTCAGGGTGATCACATCGGCCGAAATACCGGTGCGACGCAGACTCTGACCGATGGGGGTGAGACCCTTGTCGACCGTCGTGCGCCAGTTGCCATCGAACATCTACGTACTCCAGTCGGAATTTCCGGCCGTAAGGGTACCAGCGCTGTGCGCTCCCCTGACCGTGACCGTGTTTGAGGTAGTTGTGTGACGGAACCGGGAGGACCCGGGATCAATTCCCGTAGGCCGTCCAGTCTTCGGGATTGTCCTCCACGAAACGGTCGATGATTTCACCGTTTATGCCGTCGACCAGCACCAGACCGCGCTGCGTCGGTGAGGGTTCGTTCGAGTAGAGAAGGATGCGCCATGTGGGGCGGCTGCGGAGGCCACGCCAACCGAGTTGGGCCGATGCGTGACCGACCGGAAACCCGACCTCGCGGGTGGCGGCACCGAGGGCGTGTTGTTCGTCGAAGGAGAGATCCCAACCGGCTTGCCAGTGGTAGAGGCCGATCACGATGAGCGCCATGCCGGCGATGAGAAACCCGTCGTTGACCAGCACGGCGTCGGATCCGGTTGCAGCCCACAACGCAATGCAGCCCGCCCCCATGACCGTGTAGATCACTGCCGGTATGCGCCGCCGGCTGTTGTTGGGAAACATGTAGGTGGCGGTGAGCGCCGACGGATCGAGATCGGCGGGTAGGGAGTCGCGGACCTCGTCGTCGGGGATCTGAGGTTCGTCGTTGCCGGTGTCGCTGGTCATCGCAGTCAGGCTATTGGGCAACGTGGGCTTCGCCGCCGATCAGGCGACCTGTTCAACGATCAGCCACATCGCTATCGAGACGTAGACACCGGCCGCGACTCGATCGAGTGTGGATGCGGCGTTCGGCCGGCCGATGAACAATCGCCGGGTCGAACCCGCCGTTGTCCCGACCAGCAGATCCACCAGGAGCCCCATCAATTGGAAGCTGAAGGCGAAGATGAGGAATTGGGCGGTGGTATTGCCCAGGTCCGGCCTCACGAAGTGGGGAATGAATGCAGCGATGAAGATGGCGACCTTGGGGTTGGTGATGTTGACCATGAATCCCCGGCGGAAGATACCCGCGAACCCTGGGGAATCGACCGGGGAATCAGGTGTCGTTGATCCGTTGCTCTGCCAAGCCGTCCATGCCAAGCGGACCAGGTAGGCGGCCCCGAGCAGACGCACGATGTCGAGTAGTTGGGGCATCCGTTCGAGCAAGGCAGCCAAACCGACCGCCGACCCGACCACGTAGATCGTGACCCCGGCCGTTACACCGAACGCGGCCACCACCGCGCCCCGCCGACCTGTCGAAATTCCGGTGCCGATCATGAACATCATGTCGGGTCCGGGGGCGATGACGACTGCCATGGTGGCCACGGCGAATGCAGGAATCGTTGACGGCTCGATGATCACGTTGCGTCAGCGCTCCTGGTCGGAGCCGGCCCTGTGACGTGCTCGCCACCGGGCGGCCCGGGCCTTGTTGTTGCAGCGAGCAGAGCAGTAGCGGCGGATGCGCGCCTGCGACGTGTCGATGTAGATGTCGACGCAGTTGTCGGCCCCGCAGACCCCGAGCACGGTCGTGCCGTGTGCGCTGACGAAGTCGATGAGGCCGGCGAGTGCCGCACATTCCAGGCTGTCGGCGTGGACCGGACGACTCCAGCGGAGCCGACCATCGGGGCCAAGGCGATGGGTCAGGCCGTTGATGTCGGCCATCCGGTTGAGCCGATCGACGGCCCGGTCGGAATCAGCGAATATCGGATGCAGATGGTTGGCCGTAGCCACCAGCTCTGCCCGACTTGCGGTGGCCGCCACGGGAATTGCGAGTTCCGGATAGTTGTCCATGGACTCGCCCGCGGCGCTACGGGTGGCATCGGCGTATTCGTTGACCAGGACCACCAGCTCTTCGATCGGGAGGTCGGCGACCGGTTCGTTCACCAGATCCACGATAACAGGTTCATAGCTTTCAACCTGTTACTGCAGCGAGCTACTCAGCGGCCGGCCGGCATCCAGTTGGGGCCGGCGGTCTCGTCTATCCTGGTCATCAGAGTCGGGCCGGCCTCGTCCATCATCGCCTGGAGCTCGGCGGTGCGGTCGACGCCGAGACGCCGCCAGGGCTCGATGGTGAGTGTGTCGAGACGGTCTTCGAGGCCCTGGCGATACGCCACCCCGGACTCGTTCACCCTTCCGTCGGTGACGAAACCGAGGCCGTCGAGCTCGTCCATCGCCGCTTCAAGATCAGTGTCGTCGGCGCCGCGGCTGCGGGGCAGCCAGTCGGGGTCGTCGTAGTTGCGCCAGGCCGCGTCGAGGCAACCCGCGGCGGTGCCGGAAATACCCTCGTTGATCTGGATCGCCCAGTGAATGTCGCCTCGCCACTCGCGGATGCAGTTGACCGCCAGCCATGCCGACACCAGAGGATCATCGGGGCGTGGCCATTCGCGATGAGCGGCGAAGAGCACCTTGCCCGAGGGGCTGAGCGAGTCGGCCACTTCCCAGAGGGGCTCCTCAAGAGCGGCCAGGCCGTCGCAGATCTGGGGTACGTAATCCCGCAGACCTGCTCCGACGGCGTCGTTGCGGATGTCGGTGATCTGCTCGAACGTGGCGTGCTCGCGGGCGAGATCGAGCATCAGGGAAATACCGGCAGCGGTGATCGAGTAGAACGCCGCAGTGACCGCCTGATTCCCGGCAGCCGCCAAAGGGGCCCCTCGGCTGGCCAGGTAGTAGCCCGCTCCCCCTCCCGGAATACCGGCGGCCTCATATGCATCGACGGCCCGTGGTTCCCAGAAGATCCAGCCGACGAGCCGGTGCGAGCCGAACGCCGCCCGGCGGCTGATGTCGACCCAGTCGAAGGGCTCGGTGCTCATGGTCTTGTTTCCCCCCGTAGCTGCTCGGTGATCGTCTGCCGGTCCCAATAGACACGCTCGCACACGATGCGATCGCCTTCGAATTCGAACACTGCGGCCAGGCGGGCTTCGAACGACCTGCCGCTCGGCCTTGGTCCACCGCTGTGGGTTCCGCGCAGCCAGAATTCGGTGATCACGGCGTCATCGGCGTGAAACATGGAGATCAGTTCGTTTCGCTGATCGGGAATCTGCTCACGGCCGCTGCGCCAGTATTCGTAGACCGCTTCCTCACCCTCGAACACCTCACCGGTGGCGATCAGCTCGTAGCGGGCGCGGCCGGGGGCGAACGTGGCCATCACGTCGTGCCAGCGGTGCTCGTTCTCGCCCTGCATGTGCTGGGTCAGCACGGCCTCTCGCCTGGCGCGTAGCTCGTCGTCCATCGGTTGTCTCCTCCAACGTGGCCCGGGCAGCACGTTAGATCGGTGGCTCCCGGCCAACCCATTCTGTTGGGTGGGCTATCCGTCGCGGGGTTGTTGCCAGTGGGTGGTGTGGGTGGGGATGGTGGCGCCGTCTGGGCGGATGATGGTTATCGTTCCATCGGGGCCGGGGGTGACCTGGTAGCCGTGTTCCTTGGTGAGGTTGTGGCCGTTGCAGGCGGACCGGCCGTTGGACGGGTTGGTTTGGCCACCGCTTCGGAACGGAGTGAGATGATCGACCTGGCATTGGGTGGCCGGCCGGGTGCATCCGTGCCAGTAGCAGCGGGTTGATTGCACGATGGCCGCAAGGCGGGGCGATCCGGTGAACAGGCGCTGCGTACGGCCGACGTCGATCACGACACTGGGGCTTTCGACGACGATCCGGCGGATGCGTTCGGTGAGAGCCCGCGCCGCCGCCTCGGCGGGGTTGACGAACACGCCGTTGATGGTGCGACTGAACCTGGTGCCTGCAATGAGCGCTTCGGCAATCTCCCGCGGGAGCACCGGCGGCGGTGGCGCCCCGACGAGCTCAGCGAGTTGCTGCTC
>CAZDYO010000105.1:0-7413 GCA_964509555.1 uncultured Acidimicrobiales bacterium | reverse complement strand
GCCGGCGTGTCGTGCACGTTCCATGACCTGCGCCATGTCGCGGGCACGCTCAACGCCGCGGCCGGCGCCACGATCAAGGAAGCCATGGCCCGGCTTGGTCACGCCTCCCCTGTCGCTGCGTTGCGCTACCAGCACGCGGTCGCAGCCCGCGACGCCGAAATAGCCATCAGCGTCGACAAGCTCATACGACCCCACAGCTGAACTCACCACAACCTGAGCTGCCCGACGCGGTGATCGTCGATCCACGCCTCAACCTCAGCCGGGTCGAAACGGACGAACTTGCCGACCTTCACATACGGGATCCGCCGCTCCGCGACCAGACGGCGAACGAACCTGACCGTCACCCCCAGACGCACAGCCACCTCACCGACATCGAGCAACCCGACCGGAGCGGCGTGGGGTTGTGTGACCTGACTTGGACGTGTTCGAGCTCCCATATCCACAAAAGGCGCGTCGAACATCCAAAACGCGTCAGCAAATTTTCCGATCTCGCCAAGATTCTCATCGTGCAGTCACATAGAAGCACTGCACCACAAAGCGTTGACATGAGTGGCACAGACTTGCTGGTTGCGTTTCCGCAACCAGCTGCAACATCAACGTGCGTCATCTGCTTCACGTGCAACTCACGCGTCATCGAGTCCGAGAAGCGGACGACCCCAGGGCCACCCGGTCCGGTTGTGGATGCTTCCTCCAGTGCCGCGAAGCGCACCTGGCGGAAGCAGCGAACAACGCCCGCTGGACCTGCCGGACGGGTGCCGAATCTGAGGACAACGACGGTTGCCGGGGGGATCGACACATCCACCCAAGAGCGGCCTGGCCCCCGAGTCTTCAACGATCACTCAGCGCGCCACCACGCCGCCCGTGCACCGCCACGGACGGCCACTGCACCAAACCGTCATGAGAAGCAGTCCACACCAATGCACCATGGGTGCACACTCCGATCAACGCCGTTGGTTGCCGTGTTCGGTTCAGTGGCCCGAGGCGACGACACCGACACCAGCGACATGGACTTTCTCGTCGAGTTCGAACCCGGAAGCTCGCTGTTCGACCTGCTGCATCTCCAAGATGCGCTCTCGGAACTACTCCGGTGCGACGTTGATCTCATCTCCGCAGGCGGACTGACCGACCGAGACGACCACATCCGCCGGGAAGCCATCTCGCTGTGACGCGATCGGAGGACCACCGACTCGCAGGCATCGGAAATGCCGGCAGCGAACTGGCGTAGATAGTCGATCATGGCCGCGACGTGTTCGACACCTAACCGGCACGGCGACGTGCCGTCGAACGGCTATTGACTCCTCGACACCCTCGCTCCCGCTCAAGTCCGATGAGAATCCAATCCAACCGGGTCGCCACCCGCCGCCCCAAGGAACCAACCACCCCTCACGACGAACGCTCATAGGACCCGCTTGGCCACGACACTCGCTCGTCGTTAGGTCCACGGTTCTGGCGACGAGCGCTACCCTCGGTCCATGGCGACTAACGAGGACGAGACCAGGATCATGCTGGTACTGATCGGGTTCCACCGACTTCCCTTGGTCGACGACACCCGTGGTGTCGCCCTCGATGAACACGGCACGCGTCTCCCAACTCGAATCATCGATCGTCGTTCCACCCCCGACGGACATGTGGAGATGACACTCGGCTGCCACGGAAACCCGGTCGCGGTGGAGGTGGTGTCCCCCGAAGCCGGACTGATCCGGACCGAACTCGGAACCGACGACGACGGCATGCTCTGCGCAGCGGCATTCGCCGGCGCAACGCTGCCCTCACATGTGCGCTGGTGATCACCCAGCGGTCCAATTCGATCCTGACTGTCCCGGTACGCCTGGGGAACGGAGCGATTCCGGGGACCGGTCCCCGATCAGTGGCGTCTGCTCGTACTTGACACAGAGAGAGAGAGAGATTACCCTCAACAACCAAGAAACACGTTGCTAGGGAAGGCGGACAGGTGCCGGGGCTTGGTTTCAGACATAGAGAGTCGGCAGCACGGTCGAGACCCATTGGTGACTCTTTGGCGCACGCCCGCCCGACGACCCATACCGCGGGTCGACGGCGCTTGTGTCACTGACCGTCGTCATGGCGACGGTATTCCCGGTAGTTTCGGCCTCGGCGAGCCCTGTCAGTCCGACGGATTGCTCCCACAGCTTCGTCTACACGTGGCCCCACAACGTGGGTGGGTCGACAGAGCAATACGCATGGGTCGCCACCTACAACTTCTCACCGGGGCAGAATGGATACTCGCCGAGCACAGGCTGGGTCTCCTGCGACAGCCTAGAGCACTCAACCTATCTGTATTGGAGAACGGTAGCCGGCCCGTCGTACTTCTACGCCGGGTCCGCCCACGCATATTCCGGCGGGTACGCAGGAGTCGTATACCGACGCAACTGCGGGGTCTCGTCGAGATGCATGTGGTTGAAGAGCTATCACGTCGAACAACACGCGATATTTGACACGGAGTACTTCTAACGATGGATCCGTACATCAGACAAACGGGACCGGGTCAGAAGGGTCCCTCGGTTCGTAAGCCAAAGAGACCGATCACGTGGGTGGTCACGGCGAGCACGGTTCTCGTACTTGCTGTTGCCGGAACCGGTGTCGCCTATGCGGTGGTCGCGCGCCACCGGGACGCTGCCGAGGCGACCGCCGAGGCGTTCGGCTTCCCGCTGACCCGACGTGAGAGGTTTGAGGCCACAGGCCAGCTATACAACGAGGTCGAACAGTTGGTGGCAGGTTGTATGAAGAGGCGCGGGCGCGAGTATACGCCGCTGCTCACCGACGTCGCCGCGGATGCTTCGCGCTATGGGTACGACTTGACACCCGAGGAGTACGCGTCGAAGTTCGGTTTCGGTCTGGCCGAGGGCCTACTTCGAACGCTTGACGCACCTCCGAGCACATCAGCTAGCTACTCGGCGACGCCCGCATCCGGGCCGGATCTGGAGGAGTGCCGAGCGAGCGCCCCAGGTGGGCTACCCGCGGTCGACCACAAGCTCCTGGAAGAGATCAATGCCTACGACGGCATGCGGAACACAATCGAATCCGCCCTGCGCAGCGACCCTGAGATTCAGCGGTTGAACGATCACTGGTCGAGCTGCATGGCTGTCCGTGGTTTCACCGCCGCCAGTGAGGAGGATCTGGCCTCGCAGCAGTCGGCGAAGTTCGACTCGTTGCTCGGCGAGCTCGGTACTTCGCTGATCCCCGGGCCTGCGGGAGCGCCCTCGCTCACGCCTGAGGCGAGGGCGAGTCTCGAGGCCTTCCGGAACTCGGAGATAAACGCGGCCGAGGCCGCCGTCGCGTGCCGGTCCGCCTTGGGCAGCTCCATCGACGATGCCGAGGCCAGGGTCGTGCTTGAGACGGTTGGCATCACAGCGACGCCGTGACTCGGTGGGGCGCTGGCTATTCACCGGCTGGCCCGCTTTCGCTCATGTTTCCCGGGTGGGCGTGACGGGGATCATCTCGTCATGAAGCTGAGATCTGGGTTGTATGTGCCGTCGGGCCGGATGAGATCGCGAGCACTACCAGTAGATTCAGGCTCCACGCGGCCAAGCTGGGTTGGCGGCGGAGACCCGTTCTTGGGTTGGCAGGAGAGAAGCGCGAGGCTCGGGGCTTTCCGGACACGTCGAGGGATCAGGGCAAGACCGAGACTCTGGTGTGGACGTGGAGTAGGCGAGCTACGGTGATGGACATGCCCGAGCAGAGAATCTGGACCGCCGAGGAGATGGAGCGACTCAGCCCCAACGAACGGCGCGACATCGTTCGGGCTGGTTTTGAGAAGGATCTGAGCAATGTCTCTCCCGACTTGCTCGATCGAACCCGGGGGAAGATCGAGGCGCACATTGCCTCCAGCAGAGGCACCACCACCTCCGACCGGTGACCCGACGCCACCAGGTTCGGGTCGACCCCGTCCTGTTCGATGAACTCGACTCGATCCTCGGCTCCAGCCGAGGCCCCAACGGAGAGCCGTCCAGTACCGACTTCATCACCTTCGACCTTCCCACCATCGTCGAGGAATTCACCGGGCACTTCGAAACGCTGCCAACCGCCTTTCCTGACCGCTCTGACTACCGAATCCTGGTCAGCACGGGAACCCTGGTGGCTGCCTCGGTCGTGATCGGTCAGCTCATGCCGGACAACACCATCGTCCTTCTGGGCATCGAAATCGACCTGCACGGCCTGTCTGACTATCCCGGATCTTAAGCCGCCGCGCGCGCCACGCGCGCGTAGCAACAGCCAACACCGGCCAACCACCACACCCACCGGCCACCGCCGCACCCCCTCTGACCAGCGCAAACAGCCGATACGCCAGCTCAGAGACCTGGCTCCAGCGTGCTTTGCAAGCAGGATGTCGTGGGTTCGATTCCCATCAGCTCCACTACAAGATCGGTTCCGGTCGGTCGCACAACCGGGCGCGTTCTCACGTGGCAGTGTCATCGCCAAGTGGATTCCCCAAGGGAGCTGATCAGTTTCAACCACTCGGGATAGGTCTCGCCATTCGCCTCGTAGACAGTGTCGGCGATGCTGATCTCGTAGGTGGAGAACTTGGACTTCAGATCGGCATCCACCGGCAAGGGAAATCTTCGCTTCAGTCCACCTGGGTGTCCGGTGAATCGTTTCCGACGGATGACCACCAGTTCCTCGGGAACCGCTCCGATCCGGAAGCGATCCCACAAAGCCTCACCGATGGCGGGCGCGACACCGGCATCGCGGCGAAACACTGACTCCGCAGACCAAGTACCCGGTCCGCACCCCAGGTCGTCTGGCATCATGGCCGTCGAATGTTGCGCCAACACAGCTCGACGAACGTGCCGACCGCCGCGCATCCCGGATGCAAGCCAACTGGCCCGGCCGCTTGGCGGAGCGCGCTCATCCTGGCTGCACTCGCACTCGACGCATGCGGCAACAACCCCACGGTCGTGGCCCACGGGACGACCACCTGCGCCGGCGGGACGGAGATTCCGAACTCGTTGGAGCAGGTTCTCTCCGACAGCGACGTGACCCTCGAACACGAAGGTCGACCCCATGGCGTACCCACCTCCTACGACTGGTACAGCCATCCGATCCGACACGAACTGACCACCACCCCGGCGGACGTCCTCGATCGCTACCACGCCATGGTCGGCTGGGGCCAGATCTACGAGGACGACCAGGGCAGCAAATCAGTCAACACCAGGGTTCAGCTGCGAAACTTCCAGACCTGGTACCACCTGCGCGACCCGACCGGCGCTGGTGCGGCCGACTGGCTCCTCGCCGGGCCCGGAGTCGTCAACGTCCCCGACGCCGCCTGGTACAACGAGGACTTCGCGACCGACATCTCCCATCAGTCCGACCACACCGCGCTCGGGCCGGACATGGGTGGGGGCGTGTCGGCACTGCCCGGCGACAGCAACGTGTTTCACTTCTACCCGCACGGCCGCGAACCTGTCGGCATGCGCAATGTCGACGCGGTGTTCACCACCGCCGAAATGCGCCTGATCAGGGCCAACGCTGCGCTGCCCGACGACTGCAACAAGGCCCGGTTCATGGCCGACATGGGAGTCGACGTGTACGAAAGCGAATCCGACTCCCCAGGCATCGCTCCGGCCATCGCCCAGGGCCGTTTCAGATACGTCACCAAGGACTGGCAGTGGTTCAGCGTGATCGACTCACCCAACGGCAACGACCCCGCTTGGCTTGACGAACACCCGCCTCCGCCTCTCGCGTGAACGCCGTCGGAACTCAGGCCGGGGTGGTGCTCAGCTTTCGGCCAGCGCGGCGGGGTCCTTCGTCGAGCGGAAGTACATGGCCGTCATGGCAGATCCATACGCGACGATCACCGCTATCTGGGTGGCGTAGAAGGGAGTGGTGAACGACACGTAGCCGTGAAGCGTGTCGCCCCACCAGGCAATGATCGCGAAGACCGTCGCTCCGACACCCACCAGGAGACCCTCCTTCCATCCGGCTGCCGAGATCACGGCCGAAGCGAGCCAACCAATCATCGCAACCCCAGTGGCGGGCTGGACAAACCAGGCACGATCGATGTTCTCCATCCAAGGTGGGTTGGTGATGATCAGCACGGCGTACATCGACACCATCAGGATCGGGGCGGAGATTCGCGTGGCCACATCAAGCGTCCGTGGACGGTGGGCCCGCGGTCTGGGAACCGGCGAAGACATTGCGAGGCCGGTCATCTCGATGATCGCCAGCCAATCGGGATATGTCCGGCCGGCCGCCTTGTAGGTGACACCGTCGATGGTGACGTCGTAGGTCGTAAACCTCGACTCGAGCCGGATGTCCGCCGGCAGAGCCACCTCAGCGGCAATTCCGCTGGGTCGGCGGCTGAATCTTGCAAGCCTGGCAACAACAAGCCTGTCGGGAAGTGAACCGACCAGGAAATGGTCGATCTTGACCTCCCCGATCACCAGGGCTGCCGGCAACAGAACCAGATCCCCGATAATCCAAACAGGCAGCGGCGTGTACTCCAAGGCAACCATGACCATGATGAACAAGGTGATCTGCAGCGGTGTGGGTCTCCCGCGTATCACCGGTATTGCTGCCGTGCACACACCATCCGTGCCGACCACCCGGTCGACGGCCTTTCGTCGGCGAACGTCCATTCGCTTGGTCACCCCACGAGCATACCGCTCGGTTGCTCCACTCCCGGAACGACGGAGGTGCCCGTTTCTCAGGATCGCTGCCTGTGAGAACCATCCTCCATCGCGGCCACGATCGCAGAGACCGCGGGGGAACGGGCCCACGGCGGCCGTGTGTAACGCACACGCACTTGTGTGGCATACATAAGGCATGAACCGGAAGATCGGTGGGCGAACCGATGCGCAGCTGCTGATCGAGTCGGCGGTCGACCCCGACGAGTTCGGTCTGGTCTATGAGCGCAACGTCGATGCTGTCCTCGCGTACTTCTTCCACCGAACCGGATGCGCTCAGACGGCGGCCGACCTCACGGCCGAAACCTTCGCCCAGGCATTCACATCAAGGCACCGGTTCGTCGACATCGGTGCGCCGGCCCGAGCGTGGCTGTTCACGATCGCCCGACGTCAACTCTCCAAGTTCGCTCGACGACAGAAGGTTTCGCGCCGATACAGACGGCGGGTGGGACTGTCTCCGTTGGATCTGACGCCAGTCGAATTTGAACAGGTCGAAGCTGCCGCCGATGCCGCCACTTGGGCGCATTCGATCCGCAAGTCCCTCGACCGGATCCCACCTGGTCAAGCCGAAGCGGTTCGACTTCGGGTGGCTCTCGACCTGCCCTACAGCGAGGTCGCGGGACGGCTCGGTTGTTCCGAAGGCGCAGCCCGGGTGCGAGTGTCGAGAGGTCTCACAACTCTCGCGAAGCTGCTGGAGGGCCCATGACCCAGAGACCACCATTCATCAACTCCATGGCCCGTCCACTGATCGAAGGCGCCGCCCGCTACCGAC
>CAZDYO010000104.1:0-7426 GCA_964509555.1 uncultured Acidimicrobiales bacterium | reverse complement strand
CCGTGGGCGCCGGCTGGCGGGGTGAGGCGGTTCTCGACAAGCTCGGGCTGGGCGACCTGTTCGACCGCCCGACCGATCAACTGTCCGGCGGCCAGGAGAAACGGGTGGCGCTCGCCCGGGCCCTGGTGGCCGATGCCGACCTCCTCATACTCGATGAGCCGACCAACCATCTTGATGTGGATGCGATCGAATGGCTCGAAGAGGAGCTGCGCCGATTCAACGGGGGGCTGGTGCTGGTCACCCACGACCGGCATGTGCTCGATCGGGTCACGACAAGGGTGCTCGAGCTCGACCGGGGATCGTCCTACGTCCACGAGGGCGGCTATGCCGGGTATCTGGAAGGGCGCGCCCAACGTGAGGAGCGGGCTGCGGCGTCGGAGTCGACCCGCAAGAACCTGGCCCGGCGCGAGCTGGCTTGGCTGAGGCGTGGGGCCAAGGCCCGCACGCGCAAGAGCAAGTCGCGTGTCGAGCGTGCCAATGAGTTGA
Organism: uncultured Acidimicrobiales bacterium; assembly: GCA_964509555.1. Classification (GTDB taxonomy): domain Bacteria; phylum Actinomycetota; class Acidimicrobiia; order Acidimicrobiales; family Aldehydirespiratoraceae; genus SZUA-87. The sequence continues at coordinate 6,940 of CAZDYO010000104.1, read as the reverse complement.
TCGCCGGGGGCCCCCAGGCCGCGGCGAGGGCCGGTGATCTTGATCTCACCACTCTCCACAAGGGCACCCCGCGACTGGGTGATCAGGTAGTCGAGCTTCACGACGTGTCGATCGGATTCGAGGGCAGTGAGCCACTGGTGACCGGTCTTGATCTGTTGCTCGACCGTCGCGACCGGCTCGGAATCGTCGGTCCGAACGGATGCGGCAAGTCGACATTGTTGGATGTGATTGCCGGGCGTCGCGAGCCCCTCGCCGGCCGGGTGATCACCGGACCGACGGCCACGGTCGGGTTACACGATCAGACCGGCCGTGAGCTCGATCCGGAGATGCGGGTGAGGCAGGCAATCGCGGGCGACCGGGCCCAGCCCGATTGGTGGGACGCGGCGCTGCTCGAACGATTCTGGTTCGACTCCGACGCTCAGCGATCACCCATCGGTTTGTTGTCCGGTGGTGAGCGGCGGCGTCTCCAATTGGTGCTCACCCTGGCCGCCAAGCCCAATGTCTTGTTGCTCGATGAGCCCACCAACGACCTGGACCTGGACACGCTCAGGGCTCTGGAGGACTTTCTCGACGACTGGCCCGGGGCTGTGATCGCGGTCAGCCACGATCGTACGTTTCTTGATCGAACCGTCGACGATGTGTTGGTCATCCACGAAGGGTTGGCCAGACGTTGGCCGGGTGGTTACGCGGCATGGCTGGAAGATCGAAAGGCCCCAACCAAGGGCGCCGGGTCGGCGGTGCCATCAAACGCCGCCTCGGGTCGGTCGGCAAAACCGAAGAAGCGGCCGGGTGGCCGTTCCCGCAGCACGATCAACCGTGAGATCTCCAAGAGCGAGAAGCTCATCGGCCGGCTCGACGAGCAGGTGGCCCGGCTCCACGCCGAACTGCTGGCGGCCGGCGCCGATCACCAGCGTCTGGCCGATCTTGGCCGCGAGTTGGCCGCCGCCGAGGCCGACAAGGCCCGAGCGGAAGACCTGTGGCTGGTCCTGACCGACGAACTCGACTCCCTCCCCTGACCAAACCCGGTTTTGTGAACGTTTCGAGTCCCAAAAGGGACTCGAAACGTTCACAAAACCGGGTCGGTAGGCTTTCTGCATGGCAAATGCTGTTGAGACTGAACTCGAGGCCGAGGAGACCGACGAGGTTCTGATCGTCACCGAGGCCGCCCGAGCGGTGGTGAAAGAGATCCGGGCCAACGAGGAGGATCCGGAATCGTATGGTCTGCGGGTGGATGTCACCGGCGCCAGCGGGGTTGAATACGTCTACGACCTGAGCCTCGAGCCGATAGCGGAAGCTGCCGACGACGACCACATCCACACCAGCGACGGACTCACTGTCATCATCCCCGCGGCCAGTACGGCCGCATTGAGGGGCGCCACCCTCGACATTCCCAGCACCCCCGCGCAGGGTGGACTGGTGATCCGCAACCCCAACCGGCCCAATCCCCTGGGCGACATTGGACAGCTCGAACTGGTCGGTGATGTGGCGGAGAAGGTCCAGATGCTGCTGGCCGAACGGATCAATCCGGCGCTCGCGTCCCATGGCGGGTTCGCCACGTTCGTTGGTGTCGACGGCGACAAGGTCTTCATCACCATGGGTGGCGGCTGCCAGGGATGTTCCATGAGTGCAGCCACGCTGGCCGAAGGGATCCGGAAGGCGATCCTCGAGGCGATCCCCGAGATCACCGATGTGATCGACTCCACCGATCACCAACAGGGCGACAACCCCTACTACACCTGATCCGGGATTGGGTTGACGAGGACCCGGATGGGTCAGGAGTCGAGCATCGCCCTGACCGTGGACGCCACGCCTGCAGCATCCAGGCCCATGTCGGCAAGGATCTGGTCGGCTTTGCCGTGGGGGATGTAGGCAGTCGGCACGCCCAGCACACGCAGCCGACATGAGGCGTCTTTCTCGCTGAGCGCATCCCGCACCGCCGCGCCGGCGCCGCCGATTCGCAGGCCGTCCTCCACCGACACAACCAGCCGATGATCAGCGGCGTTGTCGAGCATCCTCGGATCGAGAGGGGTGACGACGCGGGGGTCCCAAACAGTGGCTTCGATGCCGTCGGCGGCCAGCAGGTCGGCGGCGCCCTCGCAGGCCGCAAGCATTTTGCCGAAGCCGAGCAGGCAGACCTCGGTGGCCCCCGGTCGCACCAGTCGGGCGTTGAGCCCCGACCCGACCTGAAGATCGCTGACCCACGGTGCCGGGGTCTTGGGCCAGCGAATGGCCACCGGGCCGTCGGTGATGTCCATGGCATCGAACATCATTTGCTGTAGTTCCTGATAGCTCGACGGAGCGAACACGGTCATGCCCGGCACTTTTGTGAGCAGAACCAGATCCAGAATGCCGTGGTGGGATGCACCATCGTCGCCGGTGATTCCCGCCCTATCGAGGCAGAAGATGGCCGGCTGCCCGTGGAGACCGACATCGAGATTGACCTGATCGAAAGCCCTGGTGAGGAAGGTGGCGTAGACCACGAAAAGCGGCCGCATACCCCCCATGGCCATGCCCGCGGCCGCGGTGACAGCATGCTGCTCGGCGATGCCGACATCGATGCATCGGTCGGGGAATCGCTCGGCGAATGGAAGCAAGCCCGTGGAGTCGGGCATGGCCGCGGTGATCGCCACAAGTTCGGGATGCTGGTCGCCGAGTTTCACCATGGCCTCGGAGAAGGCGGCGGTGTAGGAGCCGTCCTTGATCGAGCCGGTGTCGTGCATGTTCTTGATCTTGTCGTTCTCGGCAGGCGCGTAACCGCGGCCTTTCTGGGTGAGAACGTGGACGACCACCGGCCCGTCGAACTCCGCGGCGTTCGTGAGTGCATCCTCCACCGAGGCGATGTCGTGGCCGTCGAAGGGGCCGGTGTAACGAATGCCGAGATTCTCGAAGAATGCCGGGGGTTCCCACATCTCGCGGATGGCGGCCTTCGACATCTTCATGCCCCGCCCAATCTGTTCACCCACCCACGGGATGCTCTCGGCGATCTGTTCGAGCCGTGCCTGGCGCCGCATGTATTTCGGATTGTTGCGAATCTTGATGAGGCTCTCCGAGAGCCGCGAAACGGTGGGGGCGTAGGAGCGGCCGTTGTCGTTGAGAACTATGACCACATCGCGGCCGCTGTGACCGAGATTGTTGAGACCCTCGAACGCCATTCCTCCGGTGAGCGCACCATCGCCTATGACCGCCACGACGCGTCGGCGGGCATCGTTGTGGTGAAACGAGGTGGCCAGGCCGAACGCGTATGACAGCACGGTGGAGGCGTGGGAGTTCTCGATCCAGTCGTGTTCGGACTCGGCCCGCGACGGGTAGCCGGACAACCCTCCGGGCTCGCGCAGGTTCTTGAACTGGGCGGCGCGACCGGTGAGGATCTTGTGGACGTATGCCTGATGCCCGGTATCCCAGAGGATGGCGTCGTGGGGCGAGCGGAAGACACGATGCAAAGCGATGGTGAGCTCAACGTCGCCGAGGTTCGATCCGAGATGCCCGCCGTGCTCCGAGACGGCGGCAACGATGTGGTCTCGGATCTGTTCGCAGAGATCGTCGAGTTCGTCGAAGCTGCGGCCCTGCAGGTCTTGTGGCCCGGTGATGGAATCGAGAAGCATGGAGGTGTGGGCCCCGATCAGCGGTTGGCCCCGACATGACTGGAACTGTCATCGGGTTCTTGTTGAAGCGTAGCGCCAAGCCCCGGCAGGAGTCTCTCAACCGGCTTGGCCAGCATCAGCCCGAGCGACAGTGCCAGCAGGCCGCCGACGGCGTCGATCCAATAGTGGTTGGCTGTGACCGTGATTGCGAAGAAGGTCATGAAGGGGTAGCTGATGGCGAGCACGCGGCTTGATCGACGCTTCAACACCGGATAGATCGCGATGGTGCACCACGTGGCCCAGGCAATGTGGAGGCTTGGCATCGCTGCATACTGGTTGGAGATGCTCTCGAGGGTTCCGGAGTCGAACGACCACAATCCACCGGTCTGAATGAGAGTGTCGACAAAGCCGTAGCCGGTCTGTCCGCCGCCAAACTTGGAGACACTGTTCTCGAGCAGCCGCGGTGGCATCAGCGGGAAGGTGGCGAACCCGACCAACGCGACGGCGGTGGTGGACGCCAACGCCGACCGCATGCGCAGGTAACGGTGCGGGTAGGTGCGGAACAGGAAGACCATGACCCCGAGCGTGATCGCGAAGTGGAACGAGCCGTAGAAGATGTTCCAGAAGCGGATGAACCAGTCGTGGCCCACGAACTGGGCCTGCAGCCACTGTTCGTGGAACAGGTGGAGCGTTCGCTCGAAATCGATCACCCACTCGGCGTTGCCGAGTGCCTTCTCCCGGATGGTGCCACCGATGGCCGAACCGAACTGATTTCTGACCGTCGAGTAGATAAGATAGAAGACGACGGTGATCGAAATCTCGACCCACCAACGCGGGCGACCGCCCGTTGCGGTGTTGTCGTTCATCGGCCCTCCGGCGCCGGCCCTTTGGCCACTGCGGCAAAGATCGTATCCGTCGGCGGACCCGGTGCGCATACCGCCCCGGTAGCCTCTCCCATGTCCCTCGCGGCCGAGGGACGCCAACAGCGATATCGGCCGCCATCTCGAGGAATGATCCGGAGGTGGCCAAGTGCCGTCGTTGAAGTCAGAAGAAGTGTCGGGTGAGTCGCGAAATCGTTGGCGTCGGCTCTTGGCGGGGATGGTGGTGGTCTTCGCCGTCTCGAGCTGTGGGGGAGGAGTGAGCCGTCAGCCGGCCGTGTCGCCGCCCGGAAACTCCGACGACGTCAAGCCACTGGCTGAAGACGCGACCGGTCGCTCGATGGTCATGTCGGCGCTCGATCGATCCCTGTCGTTGCCGTCGGCTGTCATCGTCCGCCACGCCAACGCCGGGTATGCGGGCATACGGATCGGTTCGGTGGATCGCCTCGAATGGGATGTGGGCTCGGCCCGATCGTCAAGCCACCTTGAGGTCGACGAGAAGTATCTGAAGACCCGGGAGATGCGTGACTACGTCGATTCTCTCAACCGCGAGCTCAGCCTCGCGAATCAGGATCTCGACCGTCGGCAGTTGGAAGAGGCGCTCGATGGGGTGCGGCGGGCAGTGGTCGACATGTTGGACCAGATCGAGGCCGACGGGTCGAGCATCGAACCGCAGGGGCCCGGATGGTGGACCGGCACCAGCGGTGGGATCGGAGAGTCCCAACAGCTCAACCTGCGGATTCAGGAAGGAAGGCTCGTGGCCGTCGAGTTCACCATCGAAGTGATTGGCTCCACTGCCACCGACTCATGGGAACTGTCGGGCTGAGGCCGCTCAACGGGCAAGGCGGTCGAGAAACTTCTCGCGGTGGACAACGGCCCGGATGATCCGGCCCGACGCAATCAGATCGGAGCCCTCGGTGGCACTCACCTCGAACTCCAGGCGCCGACCCTCCACGGCAACCAACTCGGCCCGCGCCCACACCGTGGCCCCCTCCGCGGTGGCCCTCAGATGGTCGAGCTCGACCCGGGTGCCCACGCTCACCTGTCCGGACCCGAGGTGGCCTTCGGTGGCCGCCACCGTGGCCTGCTCGCACAGCGCGACCACCCGGGGTGTGCCGAGGACCTCGATCACGCCCGAGCCGAGCGAGGTGGCGAGATCGGGGGGACCCACCTTCAGGCTGAGGCGGGCCGACAGTCCGGGTTGAAGTGGCATCGGGGGTACCATACCGATTCCTCAACCAGGGGGTAGGAGTGCTCGCACACGAGCTCGTCAACAAGACACTTTCGACAGCGCTGAGCACCGGAGGTGAATTCGCCGAGATATTCGTCGAAGACAAGAAGTCGTCGTCGGCAATGTTCGACGATGGTCGGGTGGAGGAGCTCACCAGCGGTCGCGATCGCGGTGCCGGTATCCGCGTGATCGTCGGTGGGTCAACCGGGTTTGCCCACACCGCCGACCTGAGCGAAGCCGGTCTGCTCCACGCGGCGCGGGCGGCCGCTGCCGCCGCACGCGGGGCCGGCGACTCGGGCCGCACCGTGTCGGTGGCTGCTGTCGACGTGAAGCGCGACCCGCCGGTACGCATCGCGCCCGAAGACGTGGCCAAGGCCACCAAGGTCGAGTTGCTGGAGCTCGCCAACGCCGCCGCCAGGTCAGAAGGCTCGGCAATCTCACAGGTGTCGGCCCGCTACGGCGACAGCCGCAGGCGCATCCTCGTAGCCAACTCCGACGGTCTCCTGGCCGAAGACGATCAGGTCCGGACCCTATTCTCGGTCTCGTGCGTCGCCACCGGGGACACCGGCTTGCAGACCGGGCGCGAATCGGTCGGGCGCACCATCGGCTTCGAGCTGTTCGACATCACCGATGTGAGCGAGCTGGCGCAGCGAGCGGCCCGACGTGCCATCACCAAGCTCAGCGCCCGCCCGGCGCCGTCGGGCGCGATGCCGGTGGTTGTCGGACCCGGCGGTGGCGGTGTGCTATTCCATGAGGCGTGCGGACACGGGCTCGAAGCCGATCTGGTCGCCAAGTCGGCGTCGGTGTTCGCCAACCGTGTCGGTAAGCGGGTGGCCAGCCCCCTGGTCACGCTGATCGACGACGGCACCATGTCGGGGGAGTGGGGCCATTTCGCCATCGACGACGAAGGCCACCCCGCGGGCCGAAACGTGCTCATCGAGAACGGAATCCTCACCGACTACATGTGGGACCACATTCGGGCCGGCAAGGAAAACCGCGGCGGTTCCGGCAACGGTCGCCGACAGAGCTACCAGCACCTGCCGATGGTTCGCATGACCAACACCTACATCAACAACGGCTCCGACGACCCCGCCGAGATCGTGGCGTCAACCGACTCGGGTGTGTACGTGGCCCAGCTCGGCGGAGGGCAGGTCAACACCGCCACCGGAGATTTCGTGTTCGGCATGACCGAGGCCTATCTGATCGAGAACGGTGAGATAACCGAGCCGATTCGTGAGGGAAACCTCATA
>CAZDYO010000103.1:0-7437 GCA_964509555.1 uncultured Acidimicrobiales bacterium | reverse complement strand
CCCCCGACGCGGCCCATCACCTCCCCCAGTCGTTCGGAGATTTCGGCGATCGCGTCGCTCCACGAGATCGGTTCGAAACGACCCGAACCCTTAGGACCCTTGCGTCGCATCGGCCGGGTGAGACGGTCGGGGTGATACACCCTTTCGAGAAATCGGTTGACCTTCGGGCACAGCTCACCCCGGGTGAACGGATGGTCGGCGTTGCCCCGAAGCTTCACCGCCCGACCATTATCGACGGTGACATCCCATACGCAGGTGTCCGGGCAGTCGTGATGACAGGCCCCCCGCACCACCCGTGTGTTCGGCCGGGCCATCACGCGAGGGGGAGAGTCTGCTGGGACCGCTCCATGTCGAGCAGGCGGCGCTTCAGATCGACTCCCCCGGCGTAGCCGGTGAGCGACCCGTTGGAGCCGATCACCCGATGACACGGCAGCACTATCGGGATCGGGTTGGCCCCGTTGGCGGAACCCACGGCCCGCACCGCGTTCGGACGGCCGATGGCCGCGGCCTGATCGGCATAGGTGGTGGTCTGGCCGTAGGGGATGTCGGCCAGCGCCATCCAGGCCTCCACCTGGAATTCGGTGCCGAACGGGTCGAGGGGAATGTCGAACTCCTTGCGGGTGCCGTCAAAATACTCGCCGAGTTGACGGGCCGCTGTGTCGAGAATTGCGTTGTCAACCACCGTGGGCACCGGTTGGTCGATCCCCTCGTCGGCCGGCTCGCGACCATCGAACAGGATGTGGGTGAGGCCCTCGGGTGAGGCGATGAGCGTGAGCCGCCCGATGGGGGTGTCGATCATGGTCTTCTCCAGGTCTTTCACGACTTCTCCTTGAGTGATGGATCGTGGAGCGAGGCCCACAGGTGTTGGGCGGCCAGGGCCCGATGGGGACGCCACGCCTCCGCGATTTCGCGGACCTCGGCCTCGGACGGGTTGTCCTGCGAACCGGTCAGCCGAGCCACCGCCCGGCGGATACCGAGATCGCCGGCCGGAAACGCATCAGGGTCGCGCCAGGCCCGCATCATGACCACATCGGCGGTCCACGGCCCGATCCCGGGGAGTTCAAGCAATTGGGTACGAGTGGTGTCCGAGCCGACCACCCCCGACAGGTCGAGCCGTCCGTCGACCACTGCCCGCGCCAATGCGGACACGGCCGCCACCCTGGCCCCTGGCATCCCCTCCCCCTCGGTGTCGATGTCGACGAGACGATCGGGCGTGGGGAACAGCCGATCGAGCCCCAGCGCCGAACCCGGCAGCGGGGCGCCGTAGCGTTCAGCGATCCGTCCGGTGATCGTGGTGGCCCCGGCCACCGACACCTGCTGACCGATGATCACCCTCACCGCGGTCTCGAATCGGTCCCAACCGCCGACCACCCGCAAGCCCGGTCGGGCACGAATCAGCGGACCGATCAGTGGATCGTCTGCCAAACGGGTTTCCGCGGACACCGAGTCGTCGTCGAGCCCGAACATGCCCCGAACGCGACCCACGTCGTCGATGATCGAGTCGAAGGACGGCAGATGGGCCCGCATCTCCAAGTGGGCGCTGTCGCCACCGAGATCAACCTCCACCAAACCCGGGTTGCCGCACACCATGAGAGTGCGGCGGTAGACGGTGCCGTCGAGCGCCTCCACCCCGGGGGTGACCCTCGGGGCCAGATGGGCCAACACGGCCCGCCGGTCGAGCGGTTCGACAAACGGAAGACGAAGCCTGAGCCCGCCGTCGGCCGTGAGAACATCTCCCCGACGGCGCTTGGCCCGCAGCACGCTCGGGGCGAAACCGAAGATCGATTCCACCACACGATTCATCTGACGGCCGCTTCCAAAACCGGCCGCACCGGCGATCACAGCCATGGGCAGATTGGTCTCGTCGAGAAGTCGTCTGGCGAAATGCGCCCGGCGACTGCGGGCCACGAACGCCGGCGTTGCGCCCACGTGCTGTTCGAACAACCGCCGCAGTTGGCGGGTGCTGTAGCCGACCGCCGCGGCGAGGGCGTCGTCGTCGAACCGGTCGAGGAAACCGTCGCTGATCAGACCGATCGCCGTGGCCACCGGCGCCGGAACACCACCAACACGAATGTCGGTCGGTCGACGATCCGGTCGGCAACGTAGGCACGGCCGGTATCCGAGCGCCTCGGCCGCCACCGCCGATGCCACCGATGAGACATTCCCCGGTAGAGGCCGGGCCCCGCATTCGGGGCGGCAATAGATGCCGGTTGTGGCTACTGCCTCGACGACCATGGATGCAGTATGCACCACATGATCGGACACATTCGGACAGGGCCGGCTGCGACTCCCGCCACGCTCCGCCAAACCGACCGAAATGCGACATCCGGTTGAACGGGCGACTCGTCGTGCCGATGTACACCACAACACGACCCGACTTGAGCGGAGGCCCCGATGGCCCACAACACCAAGACCCGTCCCGAGAAGGCCGCTTCCGCCTGGCCGTTCATGCGCAAGGTCCAGTGGGCCACGCTCATCGTGATGGTGGTGATGTCGGAGCTGGTGTTCTTCGCCGGCCACACCCTGCTGAGCTACGCAATGGACGTCGTGGCGGTGACCGCCTTCTTCTGGATCCGCAAACTCCGCCAGCCCTGACCTCCCCTTCCTTGGATCTGTGACGATTACGGACCGATATACGGTCCGTAATCGTCACAGATCCAAGGAAGGGGAGGTCATGAGGACGACACCACGTTGATCGTTCCCCGCATCGTTGGGTGTATCGAACAGAAGTAGTTGTAGGTGCCGGGGGTGTCGAAGACGATGGCGTCGCTGTCCTGATCCTTCGAGAGATCGTCGGTTGTCCATGAGTAGTCGAGTGCGGTCACGTCGTGGACCACCGAGTCGTGGTTGTGAAAGCTGATCTCCGTACCCACCTCGACAATCAGATTGTCGGGGGCGAAAGTGAAGTCTTCGATCTCAGTTTCAAAGGAACCGCTCACCACGATGTCGGCCGGTGACTCGCCGTGATGGTGGCCGTCTCCCAGCTCTCCGTCGATGAGAATCTGGGTGTCGGTTCCCTCAATGCTGAGGAACAACGGTTCAATCTCCAGCGGGGCATCGAAGAGCATGGTGAGCGTGGCCTGGCTGCCCAGCGGGACAAACCCGGGCTTGGTGGCGGCCCGGTGAACCGGAGTTGGATCGAGGCCCTCACCGCTGATGGTGAACAGATCCATGTCGTATGACATGCCGTCCTCGGAGGTGGGAACTATCGACATGTCGATGGCGAATCGGCGGTAGCCATCTTGAACCATGTCGGGCATGAGGCTGGCCGGCATGAGCATCGCCGCCATGATCTCCGGGCGAACCGCGTCGACCCGGATCAGCGCGTCGGGCAACTCGACGGTCTCGCCGATGATGGCGACATCGCCCTCATGATGATCGTGGCCCCCGCCCTCCTGCGCCATGCCCCAGGCACCCGCGGCGATCACCACGGCGGCCATCACCGCCACCGTGAGGGTCGCCGTCCGGGGCGGCTTCTGTTTCTCGTCCGACTCCGCGGGTGAGGAAGGCATGGAGGACCCATCGGCAGTCATCTGTCGCATGTTGAACCCCCGGTCAGCCGACGAACGCCGGGTTACCGATGACGGCCACAGCCGGTGCCGCCACTTCGACCGCAGGGAGAACCCCCACCCCGAATCCGGCCGCCGCAGTGTTGTTGGCCGGGTTGGTGGTGGTCGGACCCCCGGCTGACATGGTGGTAGCCGGTCCGGCAACCTGCACCGATGTGGTTGCCTGCGCACCGTTGCCCGCGGACGTGGTCGACGGGGACGAGGTCGATGTGGCCGACGATCCAGTCGTTGTGGCTGTCGATGATGAGGTGGTCGACGACGGCACCGTCGATGTGGCCGTCGAGGAACTCGTCGACGGCGGCACCGTCGTGGTGGTGGTGGTGGTCGTGGTGGTAGTCGGCGGCACCGTCGTCGTGGTGGTGGTCGTGGTGGTCGTGGTGGTCGTGGTGGCAGGACTCAGCACCGCCAACGGCGTGATCCCGGTATGGGGATCATCAAGAACCCCCAGACCGGCCACGGGGTCCTCTCCGGGCTCCGGTGGCGCGTAGACCCGGAAGATCCCCCACCATCCACCGGAGAGCTTGTTGCCCAGGACCGTGTCGCCGTAGCGGTAGTCGCCAACGCCGCCGACATCACCACCGGCAATGATGTCAATGTCGAGTGAACGACCGACGCTCAAGCCCCCCTGCACACCGATCGTCTCGACGTTCTGGGGCAATTCGTTGCGTTGCCGAGCCCAGGAGTGCCCGCTCACCGCAAACGAGTGCTGTCTGGGCTTGTCCGCCCCCTGCAACACCCTCCACACCACCTTGTCTCCGGTGTAGGCGCGGAATATGGGCGTGTCGGGATCCCCATGCACCACCGATGAGAACACATGGGCGATGTCGGAAGCGTCGAGATTGTCGAGGGGCGTGCCCGGCGACAGGCCGAGTCGCCTCTGGAAGGTCTCGGTGCGGTAGTTGAGGCCCTTCTCGCCGCGGTCCTCGGAATCAGCGAGTCCACCGTGATCCGACGGGTCGGGCAGGGGCCCGTTGGCATCCCAGAGGTTGAGGCCGTCCTGGTAGAAAGTCACGAACTCGCGGAAATCGCCGTTGTCCTGATCGTGGATGTGAGCCTGGGCCGATGTCGTTCCGAACTCACCGGTGTACGGATCGCTCCAAGTGGCGTTTTCGGGTTCGATCACCAGACCTGCGAACAGGCCGTGATGACGGTGACCCCGAACATCGCCATAGTCGGTGAGGTTGATCGCTCCCAGCTCTCCCGGACTCACCGGTGTCGCATACCAGCGGTAAAGGATCGACTCCCCCTCAGACCCGACAGGGTCGGACAACGACCTCGGCCCGACCGTCTGATCGGGGTTGAACCCGATGGTGGCGCCATCGGAGCCCAGTGGGTCGTATTCGACCAGTGCGGCATGGAGCGACACGCGGAGCCCGGCCGGTGTTCCCTCGGGTGATTCGTCCACCAGCGGCGGATCGAAACCATTTGCCACCTCGGCTGCTCCCACGGGCCCGTGCTCCGTGGCGAAGGCCCCTTCGGGGTCGATCATGTTGGTGAGGGTGACCTCGATGCAATCACCTTCGTTGGCCCTCAACACCATCGGTTCCGGGTTTGACGCACGCACACGCGCTGCCGCTTCACGGGCCGATTCGCCCGGGAGCGTGGCCGCGTAGACCAGCCCGTAGGGGTCGTACTGGCCGGCGTCATCGTCGTAGATGATCGGTGTGTCCACAGCGATCACGTGGTAGCGGCGCAGCCGCGACCCGGCGACACAGGTGTTGCCCGGATCAAGCGTCTTGGCCGGGGGAGCGCCCGTCACTTCCGAGGACGCGCGGCCCTGGATGGCGATGTCGACGTTGTCCGGCAAGGGCAACAGACTGGGCACACGGTCGCCGAACACGCGGAGCAGGCCCCAGGCGCCGTTCCACATGTCGTCGGTGGACGTGCCTCCGTAGAGGTAATCGCCAAAGCAATAGTCCTTGAGGCCGCATTCGATGCCCGGAATCTCGAAGTTGAATGCCTCCGAGATTCCAACCGATCTCGCGTTCACCAGCGGAGACTCGGGATCGTCGGGTTCGTCGAGCCAGCGCATGCCATGTATCTGCAGAACGTGTTGTTCTTCCTGCGCACCCTGGATCACCCTGGTGCGTATGGAGTCGCCGGCGTAGGCCTGGAGCAGCGGCGTGGACGGATCGCCATGGACCGTCGAACTGAATATGTAGGCCGGGTCTGATCCGGGGAGGTCGGTGGAAATGTCGCGTATGGCGAACGGTTCCGTCCGGTAATTGATCCCCATCACCCCCGGGTCGTCGCTCGGGAACTCCTCAGGAACATCGGGGGCGGCCACCGGCTCCTCGCCCGGGATCACAGAAGGGGCACAATCGGCCCCGGTGCAGGGGCGATACAGGCTCACGAAGTCCTGGATGGCCAGAGCGAATTCCCTGAAGTCGTCGTCGGGCCCGGGGCCGATCACGTCGACGCGCGTACCGACGGCGTCGGCGTTGCACACATCACCGCAGACCTCACCATGAGCCGGGTCGTTGATCGGCTGGAAGTACTCACCGGTCTGTGGATCACGGACATCCATGTTGGCCGGTTCCACGACCATCGCTCCGAAGAGGCCACGGTTCTGGTCCTCGGCCGGGAAGTGATGATCGTGGGTGAAGATCGTCCGCAGGTCGTAATCGACGTACCAGCGCTCACTGATCGTCTGACCCATCGGGCACTCACCGCCACGGGCGTTGCAACTCCACTGCGGGCTGTAGTACTCGGGCAGCGGGATTCTGCAGCCGTCAGCGACGAGCACGGCATCATCGAACTGGTCAGCTCCACACGAGGCCGTCTGCCCCGCGAGATGAGCCAACTCGGGATGGTCGGCCATCGGTTCACCCGACAGCAGCGAGTCGTCATAGATCTTCTGCGACTGCGAGAACGCTGCCTCTTGGTAGTTCCATCCGTTGGACGAGCCGTCCGATCCGGTCACATCGAACTTAACGAGGTGGATGTGTTGCCCGACCATGTTGGTCTGGATGAGACTGAGGAAGTCGTCGTTGCCGACCCAGTTGGGCGATCGATTGGTCAGATTGAAGTTGACGCAGTCGTTCGGGTTGGCCCGGAAGAAGAACGGTTCGACGGGTTTCGTCCCGGCCAGCACCTCATCCACGTCCTTGTTGAGAACCAGGACGCGCGCCTGGGTGTCGTGCCACCCGGCGTCGTTGTACGGAACGTTCACCTGTATCAGGGAAACGTTGTAGGTGATCTCACGGGATCCGGGCAGGCATGGATCCACCAGGGGTGCGCCCGGCAACGGTTCGTTGTTGCCGCTCCCGTCGTCGTAGATGCCGTCGTTGTGGCTCTCCTTGGTGGCGGCGCGTTCCAGCGAGAGTCGATAGGAGAGACCGGTCGCTTCGGTCTCTCGGCTGGCCCCGTCGGCCCAGTCTGCACTCACCGTGGGGGGAGACAGACCTATCCCGTCGGCGCCGAGAAGAATGCTCGCGGCCAGGTTGTCCATGTCGAGCTGGACAAATCTCACAACGTAGGGCGAGGCGGAAGAGCCCTCCCCTGTGACCGTGGCATCGACAATTCCGCCCAACGACTCGAGGGCGGCCTCCACCACCTCGGGCGCGGCCCCCCACTCGATGAGGTCGGTTGCCTCACCGTTGAACGACAGTGTGAAGTCGCCAGATGGATCGTCGCCGGTCACCACCTCTTGGGATGGCTGCTCCAAACCAACGCCGGCCACGATCCGAACAGCAGGTGACAGATCCTCGCGAGCGACGGTGGTCGGGTCGTCGATCAAGCCGTTGTCTTCGGATATGCCGTTCAGTGGCTGGGGTGATCGGTAGCCGGCAATCCCCGGAATGAACCGCGGATAGCCGGGATCGGACGAGGTCGGGAGATCGGGTCTGTCGGCGCGGTCGGGCAGGGG
>CAZDYO010000102.1:0-7479 GCA_964509555.1 uncultured Acidimicrobiales bacterium | reverse complement strand
ATGACATGCGTTGCCAGCCCCAAGGATCTGGTCCATGTGGAGTGCCCGAATTGAAGTCCCATCCGGGCAACGATCGCTGGCCTACCCCGGCGCCAACGAAGGGCTGAACACGCTGCGGAACGCACCCGCTCAGCCCCACCACCTGATTGGGCGTAGCTCTCCTACAGGTCCGAGAGGTTCGGTTGAATCAGATTCGCCAGAACCCGAGCTTGCCTTCGCCGTAGTTGTCGATCTCCACCGAGAATCCGGCGGTGGCTGTCGCCGCATCTGGTTCGCTTGCCGAACCGACGGTGCCCGGCACCAATCGGACATGGCAGTCGTTGCTGTCGTTGATCGGCCGGGACAGGACGTTGAGTACCTCGCCGTATATCTCAAGAAGATCGGGGTCATCGGACCCGGACTTGATGGCATCCTCTGCTCTGCTTCGTGGAATCATCGCCAGCGCGGCCCCTGACAAGGAGGCGAATGCCAGGTCGGAGGCGACCACGACGCGAGCGACGTCTTCGTCATCAAGATAGTTGGCGCCTCGATTCGTACATGCCGTGAAGTCGAGATCACTACAGGGCCGTACCACGACGTCACGTCCCAAGAGGCCCTTGAGGAGGGGGACGAGATCGGCAGGTTCAGGCAGTAGCAACTGTTCGCAGCTCATCATCTTCAGAGGATCGACCCAAGATGCGATGCCAGATCATCAGGAGTAAACGGCTTGGACAGGAGGAACGATGCGCCCGCCTCAGTGGCCGAACTGTGAAGTTCTGCATTCGACTCCGAGGTGACGAACCCGAGCGGGACATCGCAACCTTCGGCTCTGAGAGCCGATACCAGCTCCAAGCCGTTCATGTTGGGCATGTTCCAGTCCGACAGCACGACATCGGGCTGATCCCGGTGGATGGCATCGAGCGCCTCGGCACCATCGGCAGCCTCGACGACATCATGGTCGCCGTAACCTGCCTGTCGCAGGGCTCTGATCACCAATTTCCGCATGACTGCGCTGTCATCTACAACCATGATGGTCATTCTGGGCCTCCTCGGCTGATGTGGGATTGTTGTCTGGGGTTCATGTCTGGTGTCATTTCCGGTCTCCAGCCGCTACTTGGTGGAACCAACCGGCGGGCGGGCCGGGAATCGGGACAGCAGGTGATCGGCGATCTGGTCCACCGGAAGCACCTCGTCGGCGAGGCCCTCGGCCACTACGGCCCCTGGCATGCCCCACACGACGCTCGTGGCCTGGTCCTGTGCGATGATGTGCGCCCCGGCGTCTGCCAAGCACTTGGTTCCAATCCGGCCGTCGCTTCCCATGCCCGTGAGCATGATGGCTACGGTCCGATTTCCGAAGTGAGGTACGGCAGATCTGAACAAGACGTCAACCGATGGCCGGCAACTATTCTCCGGGGCGCCTCCGTCAAGGACAATCTTGCCGGTGGCATCTCCTATCAGCAAGTGCCGGTCTCCGGGCGCGATCCAGATCTGCCCGGGCATGGGCACGGTCGGCTCAGTCACTTCGCTCACGGAGAGATGGCAGGCTCGATCAAGTGTCTTGGCCAAGAGACCCGTGAACGACGCCGGCATGTGCTGACACACGAGGATGGGCGCAGGAAAGCGACTCGGCAGTTTGGAGAGAACAGCACTCAGTGCTTCGGGCCCGCCGGTTGACGAGCCAATGAGCACCAACGTGGGCCTCCGGGATGCAGTCGGTCGGGTGGTGGGTCGGGCTGCTCGCTCCGGCGCACGTCTCGCAGGGCGTGGGGCACCGGTCGTCGAACCCAGCTCAGACCGCAACGCCGACACCATCTGCTGATCGGAAGTTGCTTCCACGAAAACGCCGGGATCGACGCCGAGATCCAAGGGGGACATCGTGGTATCACCCGTGAATATGATGAGCCTCGTGTGGGTGTCCTCGGCGATGGCTCTGACTATTTCGACGTGTCCGCCGTCAATAGCCGTCTTGGAGTCGGTCACCATCACGTCGATGCCACCGGTCGCGCGCGCAATGGCGGTGGTGACCGTCGGCGTAACCGAGGCGGCCTCCAGTCCGGCGGTCGACTCGATGAAACTCCTGACTGCCTGCCTGGAGGTGGCTCTGCCCAGTGCCACGGCGATCTTCTGGTCATCGGAAGACATGGCTCACGCCGCCTCGGGTCGAGAGCCCAAGGCCCCTAGGTCGATGATCTGGATGATGCGATCATCCAGCGGGTAGATGGCGACTATCAGGGATCGAGCGTTTTCCGACGCGGTACTCGGGGTCCTTTCGAACTTCTCGGGATCAAGGGAAAGCACGTCCTCGACAGCATCCACCAACATGGCGATCGGACTCTCGTCAAGCTCGATCACCACGTGAAGAGACCCGTCACCAGCGCTGCGCGGTGGCAAGCCGATTCGTTCCCGCAGATCGATGGCGGTCACGATCTGGCCTCGAAGGTTGATCAGACCGCTCACCTCTCCACTGACCCCGGGAACGCGGGTGCACTTCTGGTGTCGGAGGATCTCACGAACGGCGCCGGCGGCCACTCCGAAGTGCTGAGCCCCCACACGAAAGGTGGCGTACACTATGCCGGTGCGGTCAACCGGGCCGAGGACCGAGACGGTCATGCTGACACCAAGTTGCGGTTGTCGTCTTTGCTGAGGGCCCGGAGGTCCGAAGCCAGGCTCGTGAGTTCCGCGGCCGCCTCCGCTGTCTGCGAGGCGTTGTTGGACGTCTCGGTCGAGGATTCCGCAACCGACGTGATGCTCTCGTTGATGTCGGCGCTGGCGCGGGCAACGTCGGAGACAGCCACAGAGATCTCGTTGGCAGTGGCGGTCTGCTCCTCAATGGAGGCCGCTATCGTGTTCTGCCCGTCTGCAATGGCTGAAACCACGTTGCCGACTTGAGCTATCGCCTCCACGGCCTCGACGGTGTCGGCTTGGATTCGAGCGACGCGTTCCTTGATGTCTTCGGTCGCGCGGGCGGTCTCACCGGCGAGGTCCTTGACCTCGTTTGCCACCACGGCGAAGCCCTTTCCGGCTTCTCCCGCCCGAGCCGCCTCAATCGTTGCGTTGAGAGCGAGAACATTGGTGTCCTCGGCGATGGCCGAGATCAGTTCCACGACTCGTCCGATCTCCTCCGACGACTGGCCAAGTCGTTCGATGGTCGACCTGGTGGATTCGGCCACGGCCACGGCTTCACCGGCCGTATCGGTTGCCGCATTGGTGGCCCTTGATATCTCAGTGATGCTGAATTGGAGCTGTTCCACAGCCTCGGCCACCGATATGGCGATGGTGGCTGCCTCCTCGGCGGCGGCGGACACCGTTGTGGCCTTACTGGCGGTGCTGCCCGCATCACGCTTGAGTTCAACGCTGATGCCGCTCAAGAGTCCGGCGTTGTTGGCGAGCAGTTCCGCGCGGTCTCGCACACCGTCCACGATTCGCGACATCTCGCTCATGGTCGCCTGCTCCCGATCTGATCGTCTCACATCTTCGGTGATCATCTTCCAGGTAGTCAGGTGTCCGACCACCTCGCCGTCGGCGCCATGAACCGGTGAGGCCCCCACTTCGAATATTTCGGAGCCGATCGTGAGAGTCTCCGTACATGCGGCGCCCTGTCCGATCATGCCGACGAGCCGGCGGGCCCATTCGGTGGGTATGAGCGTGAGCGAGGTACCGGTCACCGCCGCGGGGTTGACCCCCAGCTCAAGCCCGAGAGAGGAGAACGTGTGGGCGAGACTTGGGTTGACGTGGCCGCATTCCAGGTCGGTACCCACCTGCATCATCCCCAGGGGTGCCGCCTCAACCATCGCCGCCAACTTGTGGGCCTCAAGCTCGCTGGCTCTGCGGACCCTTTCACCGGCCGCGATCAGTCTGACTACAACCCAGCCACCGACAACCAAAATGCCGGCAGCCACCGCGGCCACGACCCAGGCCGATCTCACCGCTCCGGCGGCATCCGAGGCGGCAGCCGCTTCGTCGTCGGCCGTGTGCTTGTCGGCCAGTTCCAGCACGTGGCGACCCGTCGGCACCAGGTTGAGCATGGCCTCGTTGAGCGGGTCGGCGTAAATGTCGCGGGTCGCGACGATGCCATCGGTGGTGATCATTGAATTGATCTGACCAAGCATGGCGTAGAATGGTTCGGCCGCCTTGGGAAACTCGGTGAATCCATCGGCGGTGTCGGGATCGAGACCGACCATCGTGGCCACGGCAGCGTCCACTGAGGCTCGATCAGCTTCGATTGCTGCGATATCTCGCTGCATGTCGTCGGCGGTGTAGGACCCCGACAGCACATCGTCGTGGAAGCTGGTGAGAATGTCGATGTAGGAATCGCTGGTGTGCCTGATCGTAGCGGCGGCTCTGCTTCGCTCGGACAGTCGGTCGGCCCAGCCCTTTTGCGTGCTGAGCGAACCGGCGGACATCACTGTGAGAACCACTCCCACTGCCATACCGATGATGGTCATGGCCACGACGAGGTGTGTCACTTGAAGGCGGGTCTTGATCGAACGCATGGTTCTCTTTGTCTCCTTATTGGTATTCACGCCACTGCCAGCGACTCGTGGGAATCCGCCGGGCCACCCGAAACATGGTCAAAGGTGTCGACCTGACCACGCTCAACCGATGCCACCAATGTGTCAACATCAAGGAGGTGGGTGACGGCGGAGTCGGACACGACAGTTCCGGCCAGTCCCGGACGGTCACCGGCACCGAGCCGATCGATCATGCTTGGATGCACCTCGGTCACCGAAGAAACCCGGTCGACGACCAGGCCGACTGAGTCGCCCTTGTCCTCGCGGGTCACTATCACTCTCAGTTGGGCGGGGTGGTTCGCCAAATCCCTGGGCTCCATACCGAGGATGGCTCTGACGTCAATCAGGGGCAGAAGCCCGCCGCGGTACTGCACGACGAAGTGTCGTCCGGCAGTTTCGATGTCGGAAGGATCTATCTTGGCGAGACGAGCCACGGTGCGGCTGGGGACAGCCACCTTCACGCCGCCGGCTTCCGAGTTTATGATGGCAAGTAGATCGTCGCCTTGGGCGTCGTCGGTCGTCTCGGGTCGATCGGGCATGGACCTGGCAGCCATCCCGGATTTCACGGCGATACCGCCGATGTCCAGTATCAGTGCCGCAGAACCGTCGGACATCACAGTTGCCCCCGCATACACTCCAGCCACCTGAATCTCCGGTGATATCGGTTTCACCACGATCTCCTCTGCCTGCGACACTCGGTCCACGATCAGCCCGAACCTGGTTCCGCCGGTCTGCGCCACCACGACAGTCAGTGCAGACTGATCGCGGCCGCCCTCGGAACCGATCACAGTCGCAAGGTCAACGAGGGGCATCAGTTGGTCCCTGAGACGAAGGATTGGGGCTCCCTGAACGCGAACTATCCGGTCGTCGATCTCGCCGGCTCTGATCCGCACGAGTTCAATCACCCCGGACTGCGGGATTGCGTACAGGTTTTCGCCGCTCACTACGATCAGTGCAGGCACGATCGCCAGCGTCAAAGGGAGGACGAGTCTGAAACGGCTGCCCTTGCCCAGATCGGAACCAACCTCAAGGTTTCCGCGGACCGATCGGATGTTGGATTCGACCACGTCCATGCCCACGCCTCGACCGGACACGGTCGTCACCATTTCGGCAGTGGAGAATCCGGGCCGGAGAATGAGTGACAGCAACTCCGATTCGGACATGCTGCGCATCTCGGATCGGGTGATGAGATCCTTCTCGACAGCCTTTTCGCCAATTCGGATGGCGTCCATGCCAGCGCCGTCGTCAGCGACCTCAATTATGACATGGCTGCTGTCCTGGGTGGCGCTCAGCGTGACTGTACCTTGCCGGGGCTTGCCGGCCTTCTCCCGCACCTCGGGTGGCTCAATGCCGTGATCCACGGCATTGCGAACCAAGTGCATGAGCGGGTCGCGGATGGCCTCGATGATCGTTCGGTCCAGTTCGATCGACTCGCCCGACGTCTCAAGGGCGACCAGCTTCCCGCTCACCTTGGCGACATCGCGGGTTATGCGCGGCAGGGCCCGCCATGCGGTGGATACCCGCTGCATGCGCGTGCGTAGTGCCTCCTCCTGCAACGAGGATGTGATGTGTGCCAACTCTTGGGTCTTGCGGGACACATCAGCCCCGGAATCCGCCGCCTGGACCAGCTGGTTCCTGGAGAGCACGAGTTCGCCGACCGTGGTGATGATGCGATCCAGAAGGCCCACGTCGACTCTCACGCTGGCGTCTTCGCCGATTGGGCTGGAGACCTCGTTGGCGGTCTCGTCGGCCTCCTGGGCCTCAACGGCCCGGCGGATGTTCCCCTCCGTTGTTGCTCCGAGGGCAACGAGGAGTTCTCCAAGCATGCGAGTGTCTCCTCGGTGCTGGAGATTGACTGCCTGCTTCAACTGGGTTTGCGATATTACGCCTCGCTCTGCCAACAACTTGCCGAGGGGCATCTTGGTCCTGGGGGTCCGATACTCGTCGCCGAGCGGTGGATCAGGGACCTCGTCGGCGGGTTCAGGCTGATCATGAAGATACTCTGGAGTTGCGTTCGTCGAATGCGCTGACGCTGGTGTCGGGGTTGTCCCCCCGTTCTTGAGAGACGTGAGTCTCTCGATCAGTTCCGTGTGGGTCTCGGGATCATCGGCTTCACCCTCGGCGAGCAAGTCAAGACATGTCCTGAGCTCATCGACCGTGCTGAGGAGCGCTTCGGTGATGTCGTCGGTGGCGGTCAGTTCACCGTCGCGGACCAATGCCAGCAGGCTCTCGCCGGCGTGGCTGATCCTCTCGACAGACTTCAGCCCCATGAACCCGCTGGTTCCCTTGATGGTATGGAGCGATCTGAAGATCTCGCGTACGGGCTCCAGATTCGCTGGGTCGTCCTCCAGAGCCAGGAACGCGTCGTCAATGGCATCAAGCGATTCGCGGCTCTCGAGAATGAACTCACTCAGGAGTTCCTCGTCCTCGTCCATCGGCTGGTGTCCTTCTCCTGCTTGTGGCCGACCGGTGGTGGTCGGCTGGTGCGGCGTGTCTCAAGAATGCGTCGGTCCATTGGATCCGGTTCGAGTCTCGGCATGTTGCGAAGCGTCATTAGGGCTCAACGATCAACGGCTCGTCGGTGTCGGACGATCACGACGGGTCGCCGGTCCGATGAGTCGTATCCGCCCATCAGGGATATCAGGCCGATTGGCCCCTCATCTCGGCTCAAGATGCTGGCGAAGCTGTGCCCAAGCGCAAGCAGCGTGTGAAAGGGCCGGACAAAGGTACGAAAATGCTCACGATTTCGCGTCCAGTAATGACACATAGGCTCACCGAACTGGTGGCAGTACTCGGTGATGTCGGCGATTCGGAGGCCAGGATCGCCGTTGAGGCGGCCTTGGCGGCTACCGGATCTTCAAACGACGGCCTCTACAGCGTCGCTCACGCACTCGTTGCCGTGAGAAAGGTGGCTGAACGATGAACCCCGACGTTTCGGCTGACGTGCCGTTCATCGAGAACGTGTCGAGCTTGGAAGCGGAGGTCCGAC
>CAZDYO010000101.1:0-7549 GCA_964509555.1 uncultured Acidimicrobiales bacterium | reverse complement strand
CGGTGCGCAGCCGGGCGCCGCGATCCTCGGGGTCGATGTCGTCATCGAAACCGGCTTCCTTGTGACTGCCGTCGGCCGAGATCCACTCCATGCGGCCGTCGAATCTGGGGAAGAAAACCGGGCGCACCACTCCCCCGTCGGTGAGCGCATGGCCATAGTCGTATTGGTAGTCGGCCACCGCGTCGCCGTGGTCGCCGAGCGTGTATGCCACAAACGGGATCGGCTGGTCGTCGGAGCGAAACGGGGTACCCGAAAGCAACAGTCGACAACCCGCCTCCTCGAACGCATCGGCGACTCCCTCGCCCCAAGCCTTGTCGCCCCCGGCGTGGTGGATCTCGTCGAGCACCACCAGACCGCCGCGGGAGATCGACCGCAACGCCTTGGCCGATGATGTGGCCTGGGCGTAAGTGACCACGATGCCGTGCATGTCGCTCGGGATCGACCCGGTGTTGCCGTCCCATTCGGGCTCAATGTGGAACCCCATGCCGAGCGCCGAGTTGGCCCACTGGTGCTTGAGGTGGCGGGTGGGAACCACGATCACGAGCGGCAGCCGCTCGCCGCGGAGCCAATGCCTGGCGGCGGTGAGAGCGAACGTGGTCTTGCCTGCCCCGGGGCAGGCCACAGCCAGGAAATCGGGGCGATCGTGGGCCAGAAATGCTCTCAGAGCTTCGTGTTGCCAGCGACGCAGGGTGATGCTGCGCTTCACCTCGGGATGATGAACGGGTAGGTCTGGCTGGGCACGGGCTGCGACGTTATCCATCCGGGATGCCACCCACACGCACCCTCCGATATAGGTTCTCGACCAGCCGAAAGGCACATGTCCGGCCGATCACAGGGGCCCCGAAATGAGCGACGACCGTCCGATCGAAGAGCAGATCCGCCTCGAGTACCGCGGCAAGGTCGCCTGGATCACCATCGACCGCCCCGAGGTGGGCAACGCCCTCAACCCACCTTGCCGTGATCGGCTGCGCGACATCTTCAACTCGTTCAACACCAACCATCGGGCCCGGGCAGCCGTGCTCACGGCCACCGGCGACAAGCTGTTTTGTCCCGGAGCCGACCTGACCCACGTGTACGAAACCGACCGCGCCGACGACATTCCCGACCGGGTGGTGGGCGATGCCCGCCGGATGATGCTCGACGGGCAATACACGCTGTTTCCCGCGATCCTCGATTGCGAGATTCCGATCATCGCCGCGGTCAACGGAACCGCCGCCGGCATGGGTTCGCATCTGGCCTTGGCCTGCGATCTGGTGATCTGCTCCGAACGGGCCAAGTTCGTTGAGGTGTTCGCCCGGCGGGGTCTGGTGCCCGATGCTCTCGGGCCGTGGCTGCTGCCCCGCATCATCGGAGTGAGACGCACCATGGAGCTCATGTTGTTCGCCGATGATCTGCCGGCCGGGAAGGCCATGGAGTTCGGGTTGGTCAACCGGGTGGTGGCCCACGACGAACTCCACTCCGCCGCCACCGACTGGGCCGAGCGCCTGGCCGCCGGGCCGACCCGCTCGTTCGGGTTCACCAAATGGCTGGTCAATCAGAGTCTCGACACCGACCGCCGCACCATGATGGAGAACGAGGCCCTGGCCGTTGAGCTCAACACCCACACCGCCGATTCAGAAGAGGGCCTGGCCAGCTTCCGTGAACGCCGACCACCGGAGTGGAAGGGCTACTGAGCAGAGTGCCCGTCACCCCGCGGCGGGACGTCCCTCCGAGGCGTGGATCGAAGCCTGCGTCCGGCCCACCAGACCATGCTCGTCGAACAGCTGGGCGGTCGACTGGCCGATGCCGTCGGTCTCCACGCGGGTCTCGCCGTCGAGACCGATCCAATCGCTGCGCGGCAGCCGCAGGATGTGGAGCGAGATGTCGGCGTTGATGGTGCGAAACCGGTCGAACGGCAGGAAACCAGCGATGCCACTGCCCATGTCGGACGCCACGGCCAGACGCTGGAATGGCGTCGGGTCCTCCCCGGCGGCCACCCGGCACCGCAGACGCAGCCAAGCCGAAGCGGGCGCGCCACCGGCCATTTCTCCGCGCGACCTCACGTAATCCATCGCGTTCCAGAATCCCGGGAACGAGAATGCCGGACCCGGTGGTGCCGGCATCGGTTCGGTGGGCGGGATCGGTACCTCGGCCGGCACCTTGGCGGCGGCCGGGAAGTCGAGTTCGGCTCCGTCGCGGATCAACAGTGCCGACGCCCGGGCCACGATGCGGTCGTCGCTGAAGAGGCGCGCATCGACAACCGCGATCTGTCTGCCCATCTTCACCACCTCTACCTCCTGGCGCATCGGGGTAAGGGGCACCCGGCTGAGTAGATCGACCGTGAAACGCGCCGGCCGCATGGGGACACGCGTCTCCACCGACTCGACCGCCCGGGCGAGAGTTGCCGCCACCGCGCTGCCATGCTGCGCCCCGGCATCCCATGGCCCGCCGCACAGGTGGGTGGGTATGACCATGTCGTCGTCGACCTCGATGAGGTGGTCATTGGGGTCGGCCTTGGGAATCCCACCGGCCTGCGAAGTGTTCTCTGAGATCAAAGTGCCGTCGTCCATCGGCGCAGAACCGTACCGGAGTAGTTTCCGACCATGACCACCGCATTCGTTCTCTCTGGAGGCAACAACCTCGGGGCGGTTCAGGTCGGCATGCTGCGGGCGCTCGCCGAGAAGGGCATCCACCCCGACATGATCGTCGGTGCATCCGTGGGCGCGGTCAACGGTGGATGGCTCGCGGCCGGATGCGATGTCGCGGCCGTCGACCGCCTGGCTGCCACCTGGGAGGCGATGACCCGACACGACATCTTCCCGTTCTCGGCCATCGGCGGACTGCTCGGAGCCATCGGCAAACGTGACCACCTGGTGTCCAATCGCAACCTGCGGAAACTGCTCGAGAAGAACCTGCAATTCAAGAATCTCGAAGACGCCCCCATCCCACTCACCGTCATCTCAACCGATGTGCTCACCGGCCGGGAACGGGCCATCTCCACCGGCAACGCCGCCCAGGCGATTCTGGCCAGCAGTGCCATCCCCGGTGTCTTCCCGGCTATCGAAATCGACGGGCGGCCACAAATTGATGGCGGAGTGGTCGACGACACTCCCGTCAGTCATGCCATCAAGGCCGGAGCCGACGTGATCTGGGCTCTGCCCACCGGCTTTTCGTGCTCGGCCCGCACCGCACCCACGAGCGCTCTGGCGATGACGCTCCACGCCATCGGGATCATGGCCTCGCAGCGACTGGTGATCGACATCGAGCGTTACCGCAACAAATGCGATCTGAGGATTGTGCCACCGCCGTGTCCCCTCGAGATTTCTCCCATCGACTTTTCGCAGGCACCGCGCCTCATAGAAGCCGGATACACCAACGCCATGACATGGCTCGACATGGGTCGACCCGATGTGCGGGCCGAGGTCACACTCCAGAGCTGAGACCGCGTCGCGCCGTCAGGCGAACAACACGTCGAGGCGCTCGACACCGCGAATTACGATCTGGGGCCGCCACGGTGGCTCCTCGGCCAGGGTCCACTCGTCGAACCGGTCGAGGAGGCGTTCGAGAACGACCTGGCCTTCGAGCCGGGCCAGCGACGCCCCCAGGCAGTAGTGGATGCCGGAACCGAACGACATGACCGGCGGCTGATCGCGACGGGTGATGTCGAACCGATCGGGGTCGTCGTAGACCTCGGGATCACGGTTGGCACCCGCGAGCATGGTCATCACCATGTGACCCGCCGGGATTGTCCGACCACCGAACTCCAGGTCCTCGAACGCCGTGCGACCATCGATTTGAACCGGCGGGTCGAACCGCAGCACCTCCTCGATCGCACCGGGCACCAGCGAACGATCCCGACGCAGCATCTCCAACTGCTCGGGGTGGCGAAGCAGGTTGAGCACCGTGTTGCAGATCAGATGGGTGGTGGTCTCGAAACCGGCCGCGTAGATCACCATCGTGTTGGACAGAATCTCACTTTCGCTGAGGCGGTCCTCGCCATCGCTGGCGGCGATCATGGCGCTCAGCAGATCATCACCCGGTTCGGCCCGGCGCTCGGCCACCAGCTCGCTCAGGTAGGTACGGACGGTCTCCGACGACTCCTCGGCGTCGGACACCATCTGCTCGGACGCGGTGAGCTCAAGGCTTGCGGTGAGCTTGGCCACCAGAGGCCGTAACCAGTCGCGTCTCTCCACCGGCACTCCCACCAGCGCGCTGATCACGTTGGCCGGGAGCGGGAACGCCAGCGCGTCGAGCAGATTGACCGGGCCCTCGGAGGCGAAACCGTCGATCAGGGAATCTGCTATCGCCTCGACCTCGGGCCGCAGACGATCCACGCGGCGTGGGGTGAACGCCCGCGACAGCAACGAACGAATGCGGGTGTGATCGGGCGGGTTCATGAAAAGGATCGACCGGAGCTCAGGATCGCGATCGCGCCTGCGGGCGCTCGACAGGGTCGACTCCGGGGCGGCGGTGCCCGGTTCGGCGGCACCGGCACGGTTGTCCCGAAGGAGCGACCGGCAGTCTTCGTATCGACTCAGGATCCATGTGGAGGTGAGGGCCGACTGATGCACCGGGGCGATCTCACGCAGCTTGCGGTAGAGCGGATGGGGATCGGCGATCGATGCCGGGTCGGCGAATATCTTCAACGCCAGTTCGTCGGCCGGACCCAACGCAGGCAGATCCACTTGATCGGCGGCGGTGTCTTCACTCACGGGTGCGCTCCAAACCTCGGTGCTCAGCCCTCATCATGCATCGCGGCCAGAGCCAGAGCGATTTCGGCAGCCACCGAAGCGTTCGACTCGGCGAGGGCGAGGTTGGCCGGAACGCTCAGGCCGTCGGTGGCCGCGGCAATGGCTCCCAGCACCACCGGGGTGACCGCCGGGCCCGACAATCCACGACGGGCCACCTCGTCGAGACCCGCCGCCAAGGCGTCGTCGACCAGCGACGGATCAAGCGCGTCGCGCTCGGGAATCGGATTGGCCACCAGAACGCCACCGGGATGCCCGACCGCCGCGGCGCCGCGCAGCATCCGGGCGACCTCGTCGGCCGAGTCGACGCAATGGGGCACCGGCAGGCCACTGTCCCTCACGTAGAACGCCGGGAAACGATCGGTGCGCCATCCCACAACCGGCACTCCCAGTGTCTCCAGGGTCTCCAGGGTGCGGGCCAGGTCGAGAAACGCCTTGGCCCCGGCGGTGACCGTGACCACACGGTGACGTGACAGCGCCAGCAGGTCGTGGCTCACATCGCCGGTCGTCTCCGAACCTCGATGAACCCCTCCGATGCCGCCGGTGGCGAAGACCTCAACCCCGGCACGGGCGGCGAGGGTGACCGACGCCGACACGGTGGTGACCCCAACCTCGAGCCCGGAACCGAGCGCGGTCGGGATGTCACGGGCCGCCACTTTCGCAGTGGCCGCCAGCACCCGATCGATCTCATCGCCGACCACCCCGACCACGGCGCGGCCGTCGAGAATCGCGGTGAGAGCAGGCACCGAACCGCTGGCCCGAACAGCCCTGATGCAACGGTCGAGGCACTCCCGATTCGACGGCGACGGAAGACCCAGGCTGCTGAAGATCGTGGACTCCATCGCCACCACCGGACGGTGGTCGGCCACTGCCTCGGCGACCTCATCAGACACTCTCACGAAGCTTGTTGTCATGCCCGGAGGCTACGGCGCTGACACCCCCAGCCGGAAAGATCAGAGCAATTACCGCGGTCGTGGATGGCTCTCACCAACGCCGAGGGTGTATCAATTCGCCCGTGATAGATGTCTTGAAATCCACCTGGGAAGAATTCACAGCACCCGGGGCGCCGTTCTCCTGGTCCAACAAGGAGGTGCGCGGCATCCCGATGAGGGTGTTCGACAACGCTCCGCCCAACATGCGCGTGATGTGGGAAGCCTCCGCGGTCCACGGCGACAAGCCCTACATCGTGTTCGAGGACGAGGTCCACACCTACGGCGAGATCCACGCCCGGGTCAGGTCGCTGGCCCACCATCTGCGCGACCGGTTCGGCATCGCCGGCGGCGACCGGGTCGCAGTGTCCATGCGCAACTATCCCGAGTGGATTGTCAGCTACTGGGCGATCACCTCGCTCGGCGCGGCGATCGTGGGCATGAACGCATGGTGGACGAGCGCAGAGATGAAGTACGGCCTCGAGGATTCCCGCCCCAAGGTGCTGATCGTCGACGACGAGAGGCTCAAGACGGTGACTCCGGTCCTCGATGAGATCCGCGACGGCGGAGATCTTCATGTGATCACCGTGCGTTCCGACGCCGACCTTCCGACCGATGCCGCACGATGGACCGACGTCGTCAAGCCCGACGGGGCTCCCGACCAGCTTCCGGCAGCGTCGATCGAACCCGACGACGACATCTGCATCTTCTACACCTCCGGCACCACCGGATTCCCCAAGGGGGCCCAACTCACCCACCGAGGGTCGGTCCACAACGTCATTCATCTGGGGTTCGCCAATGCGCTGGCCTCGGCCGGCGCCGCCAAGATCGACGCCGCCAACGGTGTCGAGACCGAGAAAGCCGCCGAGGCCGACCCGGCGGTGATGGTGCCGACCCCTCTGTTCCATGTCACCGCGTGCAACTGCGTACTGCATCCGGTCACGGCGATGGGCGCGAAGATCGTGCTCATGCACAAATGGGATCCCGGACGGGCACTCGAGTTGATCGAGCGCGAGAGGGTGGCGTCGTTCACCGGCGTGCCCACAATGGCCCGTGAGCTGCTCACCCACCCCAACTGGGAAACCACCGACACTTCCACCCTCGCCGCGCTTGGAGGTGGCGGCGCCGCTCTGCAGCCCGATCTGGTGGAGAAGATCGACAAGGCCAAGGGCGCGGTGAAACCCAGCACCGGCTACGGCCTCACCGAAACCCACGGTGTGGCCACCGCCGTCGGCAACGTGTTCTTCTCGGCCAAGCCCACGTCGGCCGGGCCGATCCTCCCCACGTTCGAGTCGAAGCTCGTCGACGACAACGGCAACGAGGTTCCGCCCGGTTCGATCGGGCAACTGTGTGTGAAGGGCCCGGCGGTCATCAAGGGATACCTCAACCGGCCCGAAGCCACCGCCGAGGCCATCAAGGATGGCTGGTTCAACACCGGCGACATCGTGCGCATCGACGAGGACGGTTTCGTGCACATCGTCGACCGGGCCAAGGACATGGTGCTCCGGGGCGGCGAAAACGTCTACTGCTCCGAGGTCGAGGCCGCCATCTACCAGCATCCCGACGTGGCCGAAGCAGCGGTGTTCGGCATTCCCGACGAGCGCCTCGGCGAAGAGGTGGCGGTGGCCATCGTGCAGCGCGACGGCGGGACCCTCGACGAGACCGAACTGGCCGCCCATCTCGGGCCGCTGCTGGCTCGCCACAAGCAGCCGAAGAAGGTCTGGTTTCTCGACGAGAAGCTGCCCAGAAACGCCAACGGCAAGTTCCTCAAACGTGAACTGCGTGAGCGACTCGCGCCGTCTGAGTGACGAAAACCACCTGACCGGCACGCCGGCCGGCCACTAGATGATTAGTTCCAAGGGGTGCGCGCGGTTCGCGCGGTATCCACCACGT
>CAZDYO010000100.1:0-7567 GCA_964509555.1 uncultured Acidimicrobiales bacterium | reverse complement strand
GGTTTAGGTGGATCCAGTGCCCGCTCGGGTGGCCGTGGTGCGCCAACACGACCACGTCGCTGAGACTTTCATTGGTATTCGGGCCGGAGAACCAGAAGAGCCGCTCCGAAAAGCGGCTCTGACCTGGCCTTTTGTTGGTACCCCGTACGGGATTTGAACCCGTGCTACCACCTTGAGAGGGTGGCGTCCTAGGCCGCTAGACGAACGGGGCTCGTCGGACCGCCGGAGCGGTCGTTGGCTGAGGGAGTGTAACCGCGGGCCGGGGTCGGCCCAACGCTCGCGAGGTCCCGAACGCGACGAAGGGGCGCCCGATCGGGACGCCCCTTCGGATTTGCTCGGGGAGGAGGACTTGAACCCCCAATGACTGGACCAGAACCAGTTGTGTTACCAATTACACCATCCCCGAAGGGTTCCGAAAGCGTACCGTCCGCGGCGGCGTCAACCCACGCTTCCTAGCCAGTTGTCGACGCGGCGATAACCGAGAATACGACCGAGCGACACCGCGGCCGTCTCGCGCAGCATCTGCCGCAACGACGAACCGCTCGATGTCGGCGAGATCTTCGATTCCAGCCCGACCTCCGATGCGATCTGGTGGAGACGAAGGGCGTGATACGGGTCGGACACCAGGATCACAGAATTGAGGTCGCGAACAGCGAGCTGTCTACTGGTGGCCGCCAACTGTTCCCATGTCGACGAGCCGTCGGTGATCACCAGCAGATCCGATTCGGGCACTCCCGAAAGAAGCAGGTAGTTGAACCCGGCGAACCCCTCGGTGAATGTGTCGCCGGCCTGCTTTGAGCCGGTGGTCACTATCAACCCGGCGATGCCGTCGCTCCACAACTGGCGGGCGTGGTCGAGTCGAGCTGCAAACACCGGTGATGGCGTGCCGTTGTATTGAGCGGCCCCCAGAACGACGATGGCATCGGCCGAGCCGGAATCATCGGTGTGTGAGGCCGCCACCACCTGGATGAACGTCACCCCGATGTAGAGCACACCGAGCGACCCGGCCACCAGGGCCACCCTCACCGCGCGCCGAGCGGACAGCCACCAGGGCCATCCGATCCGCATTCGTCAGCCTTCGAGCCTCGCCCGAGCGGCCTCGAGCCTCGCGATGCATTTGTCGCGCCCCAGCAAGGTCATTGCCTGCCACAGCGGAATCCCCGACATGTGGCCGGTGAGCGCCACCCGAACCGGGGCTTGCGACATGACCCGGGCCCCGAGCTCCTCGGTCAGCCTGCCCCCCACGGCCATCACCGCTGCCTCCAGCGAATCGGGATCGTCGAACGGATCGTCGGCCAGAGCCTCCAGGACCTCGTCGAGGACACGATCGGCGACACGGCCCTTCACCATGGCCTTGTTCCAGGACCTCTCGTCGTAGGTGTCGATGCGGTCGACGAACAGCCACGAGACCCACGCCGGGGCCTCCGAAAGAGTGGAGATGCGTTGCTGGATCTCGGGAGCCAGGGCGGCCACCACCGAAGGATCGAAATTGTGCTCGGGGTAGCCGACATCGGGTCCGACCATGAACGGGGCCACCCGTTCGGCGAACTCCCCGGGCGACAGCGCCCGGATGTAGGCATTGTTGATGTGGTCGAGCTTCTTGATGTCGAAGAACGCCGAAGACTTGTTGACGGCCTCGAGCGTGAACAGCTCGATGATCTCGTTGATCGGCCTGATCTCGATGTCGTCGGGTGGACCCCAACCAAGCAGCGCCAACGCGTTGATCATGGCCTCCGGGAGATATCCGCGGCTCATGTAGTCGGACAGGGACACGTCGTCGCGGCGCTTCGACAGCTTCTTGCGGCGTTCATTGACCAGAAGCGGAAGATGGGCGTAGGTGGGGGCGTCGCCGTAGCCGAGCGCCTCCCATATCAGCCTCACCTTCGGTGTGGTGTTGAGCAGATCCTCGCCGCGGATCACATGGGTGATACCCATGTCGTGGTCGTCGACCGCGTTGGCGATGAGGAACGTGGGCGACCCGTCGCCCCTGCGGATCACGAAATCCTCGATGGTGTCGTGGGAGAACTCGACATGGCCCCGCACCAGGTCCTCGATGACGGTGATGCCGTCATCGGGCGCCCGGAAACGCACCACCACACCCGGGCCGTCCTCGACGTTGCGATCGCGAGACCAGCCGTGGTAGCCGGCCGGCAGCCCGGCCTGCTCGGCCCTGGCGGCGATCTCGTCGCGGCTGAGGTCGCACAGATACGCCTTGCCTTCGGCCAACAGCTTCTCGACCGCGGCGACATGATCGGCCCGGCGATCCGACTGGAAGAAAGGTCCGATATCCCAGTCGATGCCCAGCCACTGAAGCGGCCCGAGGATCGCGTCGACGAATTCCTGGGTCTTCTTGGCCGCGTCGGTGTCTTCGATGCGCAACACCATCTCGCCGCCGGTGTGGCGGGCGAACAACCAGTTGAACAGCGCCGAACGGGCGCTGCCAACATGCAGATAGCCGGTGGGGGCCGGGGCGAATCGAACGCGCGTTGAGGTCACCCGGGCGAGACTAGCGTCCGTCGGAGCCGGCCCCTTGGACGCCGATCCAGCTCAGTTGCGAACAACCAGCGACCGGACCATCTTGTCGTGCCAGGTCTGCTTGTCTGAATCCCAGAGCATCCAGAAGTAGCCGACGAAGACGACGAGGGCTGAGATGATCTTGCCGATGTAACGGACGAATCCACGTCCGAGGCCGACGGGCTGGCCCGTCTCCTGGTCGATCACCCTTATACCGACGGCCATCTTCCCCAAGGTTTGACCGCGGACCCCGTCGAGATACGAAATGTAGGCAACACCGACCAGCAGCTGGACGAGACCCGCTCCGAGCCCTCCGACTGCCGCGGCAATGACCTGCCCGACGATGAACAAAGCCACCCAGTCGACCAGCACCGCTCCGAGCCTCTGTCCGAAGCTGGCGTAGTTGGCCGACTGCCCGACCGGCTGCGCCCAAGCCCCCGACGGAGACGGGTTGGAGCCGCTGGGGGGCGGCGGCGGAGGTGGGGGAAATGCGTCGGACATGTTGTTCAGACTCCTAACGGCTTGCGCCAATCAGCCTCGTGTTGGGCTGTGACCGCCTCCACGGAGGACCGCAATGTCGGCTCGGGAACAGTAGCCGCGATCGCCCTGGCCTCGCGGTAATGCATCACATGGTGGTGGACCTCATCGAAAAGACCGCGTCTGAAGGCGACCAGCTCTTCGGGGGCCTCGTCGAGATAGCCGAAGACGGTGAACGCGATCCGTAAGTCGTCGGAGACCGGAGCCCGGCCGAACAACGACGCTCGCCTGAGGGCCACGGCCACCGCACCGGCCATGGCATCGGCCTCGTGTTCACCCGGGGCCAGAACGAGCTGACCCGAAAATCTCCTGGCCAACTTGAGGGCGTAACCCTGATCCGGGCCCTGATTACCGAGCGCACCCCCGGATGGCTGATCGACGCTGTGGACCAGCTCGCCGGGCCGGTCGGCGCGCCACTGACCGGGTCGTCTGGGTGGCGAGTTGTAGACCTTGCTGCTGACCGCACCGGATGGGACGAACTCGGGAGCTGACATGGGGCCAATGGTAACCACGCCACCGCGAAGCGGCTAAGACGGGGCGGAGCCGGTCTCGTCCAAGAGCATCGCGTAGATCAGCGAATCTATCAGCGCCTGCCACGACGCCTCGATGATGTTCTCGCTGACCCCGATGGTCGACCATGTCTGCTGACCGTTGGAGGATTCGAGCAGCACCCGGGTCACCGCCCCGGTGCCCTTCTGGGTGTCGAGCACCCTCACCCTGAAATCGGTCAGCGACACCCTGTCGAGCGCCGGATAGCTGCCATTGAGGGCACCGCGCACCGCGGCATCGAGAGCGTTGACCGGACCGTTGCCCTCACCCACCGCGATGCGGCGCTCACCGTTCACCCTCAGCTTCACCGTGGCTTCGGTGTCGACCTCGACGGCCACGTCGTTCCATGCCCTGGCCCCCGAACCGGAGCGATGATCCATCGACACCCGAAATGACTCGAGCTCGAAGAATGGCTGCTCCCAACCGGCCGCACCGCGAAGCAGCAACTCGAACGAGGCATCGGCGGCCTCGAAGTGGTAGCCGGCGTATTCGAGATTCTTGAGGGTCTCGATGACCTCACCGATCTTGGCCCCGTCGAGTTCGATCCCCAACTCCTGCGCCTTCATCTGGAGCGAGGCCCGGCCGGCCATCTCGGACACCAACACCCGGGTGCCGTTGCCGACCGCGTCGGGCGGGACATGTTCGTACGCATCGGGGCGACGATTCAGGGCACTGGTGTGGAGTCCGGCTTTGTGGGCGAAAGCACTCGATCCCACGTAGGGCTGTTGCGGGTCGACCGAGAAATTGACCGAATCGGCCACGCTGTGGGCCACCGATGTGAGCAGAGACATGCGGCCCTCCGGAAGAGCCCGGATACCCATCTTCAATTCGAGATTGGCGATGATGGGTACGAGATCGCAGTTGCCGACCCGTTCCCCGTAACCGTTGATGGTGCCCTGAACCTGGGTGGCCCCGGCCCGAACAGCAGCCAGTGCATTGGCCACACCGCAGCCCGTGTCGTTGTGGAGATGGATTCCCACCGCGCAGTCGACGTGGGACACCACATCTCGAACCGCGGCTTCCACGTCGGGTGGCAACGAGCCACCGTTGGTGTCGCACAGCACGACGGTCTCGGCTCCGGCCATAGCCGCGGCCTCGACCACCCGAAGGCTGAACTCCGGATTGCGTCGATAGCCGTCGAAAAAATGCTCGGCATCGAACAACACCCGTTTGCCTTCGCCGACCAGGTATTCGACCGAGTCGGCCACCATGGCCACGCCCTCATCGAGGGTGGTCTTGAGCGCTTCGGTGACGTGATAATCCCAGCACTTGCCGACGATGCAGACCACATCCGTTCCGGCACCGACCAGATTGGCGAGAGTGGCATCGGAGTCGACCTTGCCCTTGGCCCTGCGGGTCGATCCGAAGGCCACGAATGTGCTGGTCTCGAGATCGAGCTCGGTGCGGGCACGTCGAAAGAACTCGTCGTCCTTCGGGTTGGCGCCCGGCCATCCGCCCTCGATGAAGGCCACGCCGAGACGATCGAGTTCGCGGGCGATTCGCAACTTGTCGTCGACCGTGAGGGAGATCCCCTCGAGCTGTGAACCGTCGCGCAAGGTGGTGTCGTAGATGTCGACGCTCTCGGGCCACGACGGGTCGTGAACCGCCGCCCGGCTGATCGTGACCTCGTCGACGTTCACGACACGTGCTCGTTCCAAGATGAATACTTCGGGTTGCGCCCGCGAACCACGTCGGCGTAGGCCGCGGCGATCGCCGCGGTTCGGGGGCCGGGGCACGGAACGGAACGATCGTCGACCGAATTGACCGCGCTCACCTCGGCGGCGGTGCCGCACACGAAGATCTCGTCGGCAACGTAGAGATCGGACCGAGCCAGATCGGCGATCCGGACCTCGTATCCCAAGTCGGCAGCGAGGGTCATGACGGTGTCCTGGGTGATGCCGGGAAGGGCACCGGAAGAGGTGGGCGGCGAGATCAACACGTCGCCGCGACCGACGAACAGGTTCTCGCCGGTGCACTCACTCACGAGACCGACCTTGTTGAGCATGATGGCCTCGTCGTATCCGGCCCGGATGGCCTCCATCTTCGCCAGGGTGGAGTTGGCGTAGTTGCCGGTGGTCTTCGAAGCCGGAGGCATGATGTTGTGGTCGTGACGGGTCCACGACGAGATCTTCATGCGCACGCCCTTGGTCACCGCGTCGTCGCCCAGATAGGCACCCCACGGCCAAGCCGCGATGGAAATGTCGGTGGTGCAGGCGGCGGTGGCCAGACCCATCTCGCCGTACCCGTAGTAGGCGATCGGACGGACGTAACACGACGGCAGTCCGCTGTCGGCCACGACCAGTTTGCAGGCGTCGACGATCTCGGCCACCGAGTAGGGCATGTCCATGTTGAGGATCCTGGCCGACCGGTAGAGCCGCTCAATATGTTCGGTGAGCCTGAAAATGGCGGGCCCGTCGTCGGTCTCGTAGGCCCGAATCCCCTCAAACACGCCGGTGCCGTAGTGGAGGGTGTGGGTGAGAACATGGATCGTGGCGTCTTCCCACGGAACCATCTCGCCGTTCATCCAGATGTGAGCTGTTGGTGTGATTGGCATGAAGACCCCTCTCAGAGGCGACCGACGATGAGATCGCCGATCTCGGTTGTGGAACCGGTGAGCGTGTCGGGATCGGCGCAGGCCGCACGAATGCGGTCGGCGGCCTCGTGCTCACCGAGATGATCAAGCATCAGTGCTCCCGACAATACGGCAGCGGTCGGGTTGGCCCTGCCGGTTCCGACAATGTCGGGGGCCGAGCCGTGGACCGGCTCGAACATCGACACCGCCCCGGGATGCAGATTGGCGGAGGACGCGAATCCGATTCCGCCCGAGACTGCTCCGGCGAGGTCTGTGATGATGTCGCCGAAAAGGTTGTCGGTCACCACGACATCGAAGCGTGACGGGTCTTCGACCATGTAGATGCAGCAGGCATCGACGTGGTTGTATCCGGTGTCGATGTCGGGGTACTCGACGGCCACCTCGTTGAAGGCCCTTTCCCAGAGATCACCGGCGAATGTGAGGACATTGGTCTTGTGGACCAGGGTGACGTGGCCCCTGCGGGTCTTGGCCAGTTCGAACGCGTAACGGATGCACCGCTCCACCCCGTGGCGGGTGTTGACCGAACCCTGGGTGGCGATCTCATGCGGGGTGTGCTTGCGGAGGAAACCGCCCTCACCGGCGTAGGTGCCCTCGGTGTTCTCCCGGATGACCACGAAATCGTGGGTGTCGGTGACGAAGGGACGCTGGTTGATGTAGAGGTCGAGGGCGAACCGCATCTTGAGAAGCAGGCCGCGCTCTATCAGCCCCGGGGGCACATCAGGGGAGCCGACGGCCCCGAAATAGAGGGCATCGAGGCCTCGCCACTCTTCGATCGTTGCATCGTCGAGCACCGTTCCGTCACGCAGGTAACGTTCGCCACCGAGGTCGTAGTGGGTCATGTCGAGCGATACGCCCGCGGCCTCGATCACCTTCAGGCCCTCGGCCACCACCTCGGGGCCGATGCCGTCGCCGCCGACGATTCCGACGTGATGTGAGCTGGTTTGATTGGTCATCTGTACTCGCTGTGTGGGTGGTTTGGCCGGAACGATCAAGGGCAAAAAGAAACCGCCCACCACAGTGGACGGTTGTGAAGCGCACGCCGGAGAGGCGTGCGCTAGAGAATTACGATGCTCGCGCGTGGGTTCACGGTGCGGAGTTTATCCATGTGACCGCCCAGAACTCAATCGGGCGCCGACGCTCAGCTCACCGTCGCACCGATGTTCCACTCGACCTTCGGACCTCGCGCCACTTCCAGTATCCGCGCCGCCTCGTCGCTCACGGCCGCCCACTCGGCGCCGATCGTGTCCGGTGTGATGTCGGGTTTCTCGACCGGGACCGACAGCCGCCGCCGCAATCCCGACACGACCCGCTCGAACGGGGAATCAACCACCATCGCCGCGGCACGACGGGCCCCAGGCATTTTCATGACCGTGT
>CAZDYO010000099.1:0-7734 GCA_964509555.1 uncultured Acidimicrobiales bacterium | reverse complement strand
CGGTCCGGCGGCTTGGCACCACGGTTGGCGACGCGACGACTGGGATCAACTCGCCGGTGCCGTGGTCGCCGGCCATGTGATCGAATGCGGAACCCAGGCCACGGGCGGCAACTACTCGTTCTTCACCGAGGTGGACGGACTGTCACGCCCCGGATTCCCCTGGGCCGAGGTGGCCGCCGACGGCTCGTGTGTGATCGGCAAACACGACGGCACCGGCGGCGCTGTCACCGTGGGTACGGTCACCTCACAGCTCCTCTACGAAATCGGCGGCCCGGCATATCTCGGCCCCGACGTCACCGCCAGGTTCGACACCATCCGGGTCGAGCAGGTCGGACGCGACCGGGTACGCATCAGCGACACCCGCGGTGAACCACCGCCTTCCACCCTGAAGGTGGCCATGAACGAGCTCGGGGGGTTCCGCCGCGACATTTCCATCGCCCTCACCGGGCTCGACATCGAAGCAAAGGCGGCCCTGGTTGAGGAGGCATTCTGGACCGCGTGCCCCAGCTCCCCGGAAGACTTCGACGATGTCAGTTCCACTTTGATCCGCACCGACAAGCCCGACCCGGCCAGCAACGAGGAGGCGGTGGCGGTCTGGAAGACCACTCTGAAGTCCTCCGACGAGCGAGTACTCGGACGCTCCCTGTCCAACGCGGTCAACGAACTGGCTCTGGCCAGCATCCCGGGGTTCTTCGGGGTCGGTGGGAGTGGCCCGCGTGCATTC
Source organism: uncultured Acidimicrobiales bacterium (assembly GCA_964509555.1). Lineage (GTDB taxonomy): Bacteria > Actinomycetota > Acidimicrobiia > Acidimicrobiales > Aldehydirespiratoraceae > SZUA-87. Next base: position 7,010 of record CAZDYO010000099.1, on the reverse strand, counting down.
GGGATCTACCGGCCTGCGCTCGTTCCGGCCGAGCTGGTTCCCCAGCATGTCGTCATTCTCGGCGGGGAGCGCACCGTCGTCGATTCGGTCGCTCCCAAGGGCTCCGTCTCCATCCCTGATCCCGCGCCGCCGAGTCCCCCTCCGGCCGGCCCCACCACGGCCGTCCCACTGGGCCGGGTGTTCGGGTCGAGATCAGGCGACAAGGGCGGCAATGCCAACCTCGGGGTGTTCGCTAGATCCCAGTCGGCCTTCGATTGGCTCGACTCGCACCTCACGACCGACCGACTCAGGGAGCTTCTGCCGGAGGCCGAGCCCCTCCGGATCGACCGCCATCGTCTCCCCAACATATGGTCGATCAATTTCCTGATTCACGGGATTCTGCAGGAGGGTGTGGCTGCCTCGACACGACAGGACGGCCAGGCCAAGAGTCTCGGTGAGTGGCTCAGAGCCCGAGTCGTGGATCTGCCCAAACAACTCTTGGAGCGCTGATGGACTTCGACTTTCCCCCCGACAATGATCCACGGCGTCTCGAGGTGCGGGCATGGATCGAGGCCCACCCCCACCCAACCGCAGACAAGCTCGTCGATGCTGGTTACGTGGTTCCCCACTGGCCGGCTCCGTACGGGATCGAAGCCGATCCGATGATGCAGATCATCATCGACGACGAACTTCGCCGGGCCGGTATCCAGAGGCCGGTCAACGGGATCGGAATGGGATGGGCCGGCCCCACCATCTTGCTGGCCGGCACCGAGGAGCAGAAACGGCGATACCTGCGACCCATCCTCACAGCCGAGGAAATCTGGTGTCAGCTGTTCAGCGAACCCGATGCCGGTTCCGATCTGGCCAACCTCGCCACCCGGGCCGAGCGCGATGGCGACGAATACGTGGTCAACGGGTCGAAGATCTGGACCAGCGGGGCGCACTTGTCGAAATTCGGGATTCTCATCGCCCGCACCGACCCCAACGTGTCGAAGCACCGTGGCATCTCCTACTTCATTTGCCCGATGGATCTGCCGGGCATAACGATGAGCCCGATAGTCGACATGACCACCGCCCACTCGTTCAACCAGGTGTTCTTCGACGATGTTCGCATTCCGGCGAGTCTGCGGGTGGGCGATGAGGGCGACGGATGGAGGCTGGCCAAGGTCACACTGTCCAATGAGCGGGTGTCGCTCTCCTCGGCCGGATCACTTTGGGGATCGGGTCCGTCGGAGAAGATGCTGGTCGACCTGATACGGGCCAACGGTGGAATCTCCGATCCGATCATGCGCCAGGAGATCGCCAGGCTCCACTGCGAGGCCGAGGTTCTTCGGCTCAATCGGTTGCGCACTCTCAGCGCCAGGCTCGCCGGGAAGACCCCCGGCCCGGAGGCATCCATACAGAAGGCCATGGCCGATGAACACGGGCAGCACGTGATGGAGGCCGCCAAGGAGATGGCCGGTACGGCCGGCATGCTCGATGGCTCGGGTCCACCGGGCGACCTCCCGACGATGGCACGGAGCGGAGCCACGGAAATCAACTTCAGCCGCCGGCAGTTCCCCGACGTCGAGCCGATCTGGCACTACGGATTTCTGTTCTCCCCGGCGCTCACCCTGGGCGGTGGCACCTTCGCGGTTCAACGAAACATCATCGGGGAGATGGTCCTCGGGCTGCCACGCGAACCCAACATCCAAAGAGGTATGACCTGGGCGGAGACGATGCACAAATGACCGCCCCCACCGCGCCACCCGCATCCGCCGACATCATCCGCCGCCTCAGGGCCATTCCCGCACCTCGGCCCATGCTGGATCGCGACCGCCAACACCAGCTCACCCAGCGACAGCGCGAGATTCTCGTCGAACTCGGCGCCATGTTCAGCCATGGTTTCGCCGAACTCACGATGGCCGAGATCGCATCGCGGCTCAATTGCTCACTGCGGACCCTCTACGGGCTGGCGCCGAGCCGCGACGAGTTGGTTCTCACGGTCATCGACCTCAGCCTCTGGGAGGTGGGTCGCAATGCCATGGGGGCCATCAAAGCCGACATGCCACCGCTCGACGCACTACGCGCCTATCTCGCGGCGGCCACAATTGCCGTCAGCGAGACCACCCCGGAGCTGGCCCGCGACCTGGCGGCCATGCCCGCTGCCGAGCGACGCAACGGTGCCCACTCCGAATACCTGGTCGCGGTGAGCCGTGGCCTTCTCGACCTCGCCGTTGAGCGTGGAGACATACCCGACATCGACACCGCCGCGGTCGCTCGCGTTGTTGCCAGTCTGGGCCACACGTTCGCACAACCGGATGCCATGGCCGAGCTGCGGGCCTCGCCCAAGGACGCCGCCGACTTATTGACCGACATCATCCTCCGGGGGCTGGCATCACTCCCGGACGAACATGTCTGACCCGATCATGAAACCGAGCCGACGAAGGGCCCACACATGGACGTGACCGAAGTAGCAGCGGATCTTCTCGCCGAGCAGGAGCAACTCGACTCGATCGTCTCGGGACTATCAGCCGAGCAGTGGCTACTCCCCACCCCCAGCCCGCGATGGAACGTGGCCGACCAGATTGGTCATCTCACCTACTTCGATGGCACCGCGACCATGGCGATCATGGATCCGGAAGCATTCAGGGCTTCGATCGACGATCTCATGTCGGCGGCCGGCGCCAACGGCGATCAGGGCGTCGACAACCTGACCCTTGGGGAGTTCCGGAGTCTGTCTGCGGGGGAACAGCTCGAGGCATGGCGCTCCAACCGACAGGCCCTCAGCGACGCCGCGGCTGGTCTCGACAACGACACACGGGTTCCCTGGTACGGGCCCTCGATGGGTTCCAAGTCATTCCTGACCGCCAGGCTGATGGAGGTGTGGGCCCACGGACAGGACATCGTCGACACGATCGGAGTGGAGCGCGAGGCCACCGACCGACTTCGACACATCGCCCAACTCGGCTACATAACCAGGCGATGGACCTACCTCAACCGGCAAGAGGAACCACCCCAAGGTGGCGTGAGGGTTGAGCTTGTCAGCCCGTCCGGGGCCACCTGGTCGTTCGGCGAAGCCGAGGATGCATCCATCGTCGGGGCCGCACTCGACTTCTGTCTCGTTGTAACCCAGCGCCGCAACATCGCCGACACCTCGCTCGTGGTCTCGGGTGATCGCGCTGCCGACTGGATGGCCAAGGCGCAGGCGTTCGCCGGCCCTCCCACGGACGGCCCCAGCAGGGGTTCCCTCTGATGGCCCTTGTCGAATCGTCATTCGAACGCGGAGTTCTCACGGTCACACTCGCCGACGAGGACAACCGCAACTCCCTCAGCGCCCTCCTGCTTGCCGAACTGGTCGACATACTCGATGAGGCCGATGCCGATCCAGCGGTGCGAGTGGTCGTGATAACCAACAAGGGCCGCGTCTTTTGCGCCGGCGCCAATCTTCGAGAACGCTCGTCGGACGAGCGGCCCGACCGGGTCGTCGACCCTCTCGATCTGTTTGCCAGGTTCCGCACCTCGCCCAAGCCCTACGTGGGCCGAATCGCCGGACATTGTGTGGCCGGCGGGATGGGGTTGGCGGCCGCTCTCGACATATCGATCGGAGTGGACGACGCCAAGTTCGGGTTCACCGAGGTCAGGGTCGGGGTGGCACCGGCGATGATCTCGGTGATCTGCCTACCCAAGATGCGTCCCGCCGATGCAGCCAGCGCATTCCTGCGTGGCCATCGTTTCACTGGTCGCGAGGCCGCCGAGATGGGCCTGATCAACTCGGCTGTTCCCGCCGATCAACTCGACGCCGAGGTGGATGCCGTCGTGGCCGATCTCCTGCTTGGCGGGCCCGATGCCCTGGCCGCCACCAAGCGGCTGCTTACTCAGGTTCCGGCCATGCCCGTGGACGAGGCATTCCAGTGGACCAAGCAGCTGTCCGGCGAGCTGTTCTTGGGCCCGGAGGCCCGTGAGGGAATGGGCGCGTTCATGGAGAAACGGCGGCCATCATGGGCGCCCGAGGAATAGAAACAGCATCGGTATCGTTGGGTTCACCGCGGCTGTTTCGGCCGCCGTCCCCCCACACAACCGGAGCCCACAATGCAGGGAATCAGATCAACCACGAACATGCCCATCGACGAGGCCGAAGCCGCCATCCGGGCCGCATTGGTCGAGAACGGATTCGGTGTGCTCACCGAAATCGATGTGGCAGCCACACTCAAGAAGAAGCTCGACGTCGACCGCACGCCGCTCAAGATCCTTGGCGCATGCAATCCGAATCTCGCCCACCGGGCCCTCAACATCGATCCGAGTGTGGCACTCCTACTGCCATGCAATGTGGTTATCGAGGAGACTGATGGCACCACCACGGTCACCGCTGTCGATCCGCAGGATCTGATGGATGATCCACAGTTCAACGATCTCGCCGCCGAAGCCGCCGACAAGCTGCGCGCCGCGATCGACTCGATCTCCTAGAGATCCGACAGGGCCTCCGCGGCCGGCACCGGGCGACCGAACCAGTAACCCTGAGCTGATTCGCACCCCATTTCGGCCATGAGGATCGCGTCGGCCTCGCACTCCACGCCCTCGACGATCACCGACATGTCGAGGGTGTGGGCCAAGTTTATGCAGGCGCCGACGAAGTTCCTCTGGCGACGGTTGGTGTGAATGTCGCTGAGAAAGGAGCGATCGAGCTTGACCACGTCGGCAGGAACAGTGCGCAGCTGCGACAGCGTCGAATAGCCGGTGCCGAAGTCGTCGATGGCCAGACCCACGCCCAGGTCCATGAGTTTCGCAAAATTGTCAGTGGCGATGCTGGCCACGTCGATCGCATCCTGCTCCGTGAGTTCGAATCCCAGGGACTCGGGTGAGATCCCGAAGTCGATGGCTGCCTTGGCATAACGCAGCACCGAATCATCGAACAGTTGGCCCGCCGAAAGGTTGACCCACACTCGCCCACAGTGGCCGAGCCGCTCGCACTTGCGAATGAAATCAAGCGCGTGACCGAAAACCTCCACACCCAATGAAGGCATCAGTCCCTCGGAAATGGCCCACGGGAGAAAGCTGTCGGGTCCGATGATCCCCTTGGCGGGATGTCTCCATCTCACGAGCGCCTCATGGCCAATGACCGAACGATCGTCGAGGGCCACTTCCGGCTGGAACCATGTCTCGAGTTGGTGATCAGAAATGGCTGTATGGAGATCACCCACCAGCTCGATTTCGGAATCGACACGCGACCGCATCTCGAAATCGAACGTTCGGTACAGCCGTTCGTTGGATGACTTGGCAGCACGGGTGGCCGAATCGGATGCCTGCATCAGTTCCTCTGCGGTCTCCCGCCCGGTGAAGTGGGCCACGCCGACGTTGACCCTCAGAGGATGTGAGATTCCGCCCGATCTCCCTCTCCCCTCGATACGGGAGCGGACCTCCCAGACGAGTCCATCGACGGCATCGGTTGGAACGACGAATGCGAACCGGTCGCCACCAACCCGACCTACCGGTGACTCGGGGGCAAGACCCCTCAGATCGCCGGCGACCGAACGCAGCACCTCGTCGCCGACGGCGAAACCGTGGGCCCGGTTGACGTAGCGGAATCTTGACAGGTCGATCTTCACGATCGACCACCGCTGATCGGCATGTTCGACCATGGCCCGGAGTTCGCTCATGAATGCCCGCTGCGAGAGCAGTCCGGTGAGTTCATCGGTGCGAGATGCCATGTCGAGACGGGCGGTCAGGCGTTCGATCTCACGAAGATCACGAATAAACCCCACGTACGTCGGGGGCGAAGTGCTCGAGTTCTCCACGATTCGCAGCTCAAGCGGAACCACTGTTCCGTCCCGATGGTGACCGGACACCATCACCCGCGAGCCCAGCCCGGTCTCGCCGCGAAGGCGGATGAGGCGTTGCAGATAGTGGCGATCATCAGTTGGGTCAAGGGGATTGAACAGCATCCGGATTCCGGCGCCCACCACCGACCATCCCGGCCATCCGAACACACTCTCCACAGCACGGCTCGCCGACTCGATCCGGCCATCGGCATCTATCACCAGCACTGCATCCGTGACTGAATCCATGAGCGTTGCGATCAGTTCGTCGGCCACCTGCTGACGATTGCGGTCACGAACACGGTCTGAAAGGTCGACGAACACCGCCGCCCGGCACACGAACTCACCGTCCTTCTCAACGGGCCAGGATCTGGCCCTCAGGAGAGGCCCGCTGCCGAACTCGTGTTTCGGTCTGAAGGAAAGGTCAGCTTCGGCGAGCGACGGGACGTCGGTGTGGGTGCCATGGTCAACTCCGCAAAGCGCCCGCGCTGTCTCTGATCCGATCACGGCCACATAGCCGTCACCCTTGAGCTGCTCCATCTCGGCCCCGAGGAGACGACAGAGCTCATCATTGGCGAATGTGAGGTGCCCACCCGTGTCGATGACTGCCACCCCGAACAACGTCGACTGGACGATCGCATCGATCGCGGAGTCTGCGAACGAACGCCAAGGCTGGTCTCGGTGAGTAGACGCCGTCACTTGGTGTGTTCCTCCCGTCCCGCGAGGTGGTCGTCACCATAGAACCGAAACCCGGGAATTACCATGGTCGGCCGGCTTTTTCTCAGTCGATCAAGTGGAGCACCTCCGATGCCTGGTGACCGATGATGTCAGCGGTGCCACGATCGATCCGAAATGTCGACCACCATGACGACATGACCGATCCGACCCCATCACGTCCGCGGGAGCCGAGCTCTTGGGAACCGACTCGTCGCACGCCAACAGGGACCAGAACTGATCGTTGGCAAATGTGACGTTCCAAGGCACCGTCTGCCTCCCATCGGTCACGGCTGCTCCTTCCGGGGTAGCCCAGCCACAACTCGGCACGCTCAGGCCGAATCCCAACTCGTCTTCAGGAATGGCGATACCGCGGGACGGACCAACTCAGGCCAGCAGTACCCGAGCCACCAGGTCCTGGCCGAATCCACTCAGGATCGCCAGGTACATGAGACCGGTGGCCGCCATGACCGCCGAATACGCCCGCTCCTTCAACGCCGCCCGTGTGACGATGACCAAACC
>CAZDYO010000098.1:0-7736 GCA_964509555.1 uncultured Acidimicrobiales bacterium | reverse complement strand
CCGACATCGACGGTGCTCTCGTTGGTGGGGCGAGCCTGGTCGCCGACGACTTCGCAAGAATCGTCAACTACCGCCTGTACCAAGCCTGAGCCGCACGGCCCGCAAAGCCGCTGGTAACCTGACCGTCGTTTCGAAATACCGGAGATTCCCTTGATCTGGATTGTTGCCCCTCTGCAAATTCTGTCGGCCTCGGTGCTCGTGTTCTTGGTGCTCCTCCACAGCGGTAAGGGAGGCGGTCTTTCCGACATGTTCGGTGGGGGCATGGGGGCTCAGGCAGCGGGTTCGACCGTGGTTGAGCGCAACCTCGACCGCATCACGATTCTGGCAGCGTTGGTGTTCGCGTTCTCGACGACCGCATACGCTCTGATCTTCTGATCAGGGTCCGGTCGACCCTCCATACGGCGGCTGGCCTGCCGATGGGGATGGGTGCGTCGTTCAGTTGTCGTTATCACCCTTGCGCTCGCCGTTGTTGCGAGCGCGTGCGGAGCCGAACGTCCGGCTCTGGAGAGTGGCTCCGGCCTTCCCCGAGTGGTGGTTCCCGGCGCGTCCGACGGCAGTGTCTCGGACGGGCCCAGCGTGTCCGGCTCTGTCGGCCAGCAGTCCGAGCGGGTCACCGTTCGCCTGGCGGTGCCGGTTGGTTGGTCGTTTGATCCTGCCGATGCCGGACCGGCCTCGATTTCGAATCGGGTCATGGCGGACCTGCTGTTCGAGGGTCTCACCAGTCGTGACGGCTCGGGTGGAGTAGCCCCGGGGCTGGCACAGAGAATGGACACCTCGCCGGATCGCTTGGAGTGGACGTTCGTGTTGCCCGCCGGTCTCAAGGACGGCGAGGGCCGAAGTATCAAGGCCGCCGATGTTGCAGCATCCCTGAACCGAGTCGCCACGCGTGGAGCAGCGGATCAGGCCGCGACGGCGCTCACGGCTGTGTCGGGCTGGATGCAGGTGGTGTCCGGTGAGAGAACGGCGGTCTCCGGGATCAAGGTTGTTGACGACACCACCATACGTATCGATCTGGACCGTCCTTTCGAATTGCTGCCTGACGTGTTGGCCTCCCCGGCCTTCGGAATTTCGATCGAGCGTCCCGACGGCACGATAGGAACGACCGGCAGTTTCGCTCCCACTGCCGATCCCACGATATTCCGGTCGGTGTCGGCGGACTCCGCCGTCGAATTCGTGCAGCTCGAGGAGTACGCCGGCGATGTGATGCCGGCGGTCACCGGCGGCCTCGTCGATTGGGCCGTCGTGCCTCCCGGCGAGCTGATCGATGAACTTCCGGGGGATGTCATTCGTGAGCCACTCGACATGCGGCTCGGCTTTGTGGTGAGGCTTCCGGACCGGGCTCAACGGTTGGGTCTTGGCGCCCTTTTGGAGCCACTGGTGCTGGCCGAGTCGGTGCCTGGTCTGTCGGCCCTCGCCAGTCCCAGTGTCGAGGGACCGTCGGGGCTTCCCGAGCAGGTTGTGGTGGATGCGCCCGAGGGACGTCTAGGCGATGCGGCCTCAGTGGCGGTGGAGCAGATGAGACTGGGTGGGGTCGATGCCGAGCTTCGCATTTCTACGCCTGCCGAGTTCGCGAAGAGGGTCGTGTCCGGAGACGCTGAGGTGTTCCCGACGATGGTCGTAGGCGGCACGGGGATTGCGGGCGGAACGCTGAGGTTCTTTGCCCAAGGGGGTGTCGACGATCCGATCGGCGGTTATCTCGCGGATCGTTCGTCTCTGGGGGACACCATCGCCACCTCCACGAATCCAATGGAGCGTGCCGCCGCGGTGAAGTCCCTGGAGAAGATGGTTCTCGACTCCGGGCTCGTGAAACTGGTCGGTCGTTGGGAGGTGACGGTGGCGATCGGTCCGCGTCTCACCGGCCTGCGCCAGCGTGCCGACGGCACCCTTGATCTGACACGGGCGGCGCTGGCGTGAACCTGTCTTGTCAGATGCTTGACACCGACTGAACAAGTGTTCAGTATGGTTGAACATGTGTTCAGCCGAAGGGCAGTCGATCGATAAGGAGAACACGCAGCAGAGGATCGTCACTGCTGCGTGTGAATTGATCGCCGAGCGGGGCGTTCCTCACACGAGCGTGCGGGAGGTCGCCCGGAGGGCGGGAGTCTCCGCACCGTTGGTGATTCACCACTTCGGGTCGAAGGACGGTCTGATCGAGGCGTGTGATCGCAGGGTGGCCGACGCGCTCGACATGGTGTTCGCTCCGATGCGAGCGGGGGAGCCCCTCGCCTCCATCGAGGGCGGCTGGCTCGAGCTGCTTGGTTCCACGCCGTACCTCGGATATGTCACGCGGTCGATTCGTGATGGCGGTGCCCTTGGCGACCGGTTGTTCGACGAACTGTTCGCAATGTCATTGGACACCGACATGCAGATGTGCGCCGCGGGGGTGGCCCGCCCAACCGATGATCCCGAGATGCGCGCCCTGCTCCTCATGGCGCTCGACATGGGGATGCTGCTACTGGCCGACCATGCCCAGCGAGTGCTTGGCGCTCCACTCGGCTCCACCGAGGTGGGCGGCCGCTGGGTCAGTGCGGTCGTGGATCTGATGTCGACCGGCTGGCTCATCCAACCCGACCAAGCCACACCGTCAGCTGAATCCGAAGGAGATCCGTCGTGAACGATCAAACCGTCCCGGCTGTCGAGGCGGTGGGCCTCACCCGCGTGTACGGCCATGGCCCAACCGCGGTCACAGCGCTCAACGGGATAGACCTCTCCATCCCTGCCGGTCAGTTCGTGGTGTTGCTGGGCCCGAGTGGCTCGGGAAAGACCACGATGTTGAATCTCATCGGCGGGATCGACCATTCCACCGGCGGGTCCATAACCGTTGATGGGGTCGACGTCGGCGGCCTCGACCGCGACGGGTTGACTGCCTTCAGGCGTGAGCGGGTCAGTTTCGTGTTCCAGTTCTTCAATCTGATCCCCACGCTCACGGCTGTCGAGAACGTGGAGTTGATAGCGAACCTGACCGGCGCCGACAGTGCCGCATCGGAGTCGGCGCTTAAAGAGGTTGGTCTCGAGGCCGAGACGGACCGATTCCCAAGTCAGCTGAGCGGTGGTCAGCAGCAGCGGGTGGCTGTGGCCCGTGCGCTGGCCAAGTCCACGCCGGTGCTGCTGGCCGACGAGCCCACGGGTGCTCTCGACCGGGCATCCGGGGATGGTGTCCTCAGTCTGCTGCGGCGGGCATGTGATGAGCATGGCCGCACCGTGATCGTCGTCACCCACGACGCGACGATCGCCGAGGTCGGCGACCGCGTGCTTCATCTCGTCGATGGGCGGATCGTCTCGGATGAGATGAACGACCATCCGCTGGACCCCGCCCTCAGGAGCGCGTCCGCATGAGATCTCAGCGGGGAGTGATGCCGGGTGTGCGGTCGATCCTCCGACGCAAGGTGCGCCGCGACCTTCGGCGGAGGCGGAGTCAGATCATCGCCGTGTCGGGCACCGTCTTCCTCGGGGTGATGCTGTTCACCGCGAACCTCGACGCCTCCCACAACCTGGGGGATTCCTATCAGTCGTTCTACGATCGACTTGACACCGCCGACGTGTGGGCCACCGGTGGCGATGCCGAAGCCTTGGCCGCCGAGTTCGCGGCCACCCCGGGGGTCACGTCGGTGGACACACGCATCCGAGCAGACCTACCAGCACGTCTCGATGGCCGCGAGTTGGTGGCAACGATGATCGGCGGTCCCTCCGACGGAATTGCCGATGTGAATCGTCTGTGGATCGACGCGGGTCGCGACCTCGCCCCCGCTGACACGAATGCAGTCGTGTTGGAAAAGCACGCCGCCGACCACTTCCATCTCGGTCCGGGTGACTCAATTGATCTGTGGGATGGCTCGTCATGGCGCAATGTCGACATCGTTGGTGTGGCGGCGTCGGGGGAGTATCTCTTTCCGGCTCGAAGCCACACCGAGGTGTTCACAATCCCCGACGAGTTCGCGGTTGTGTTCGTGCCCGAGTCGTTGGCCCTGAGCATCGCCCCCACTGGAGCCAGGCAGGTGAGCGCGAAGGTTGCCAGCCGCGCCCCACAGGTCGTGGCCTCGTTGGTGGAGCGCGCCCGCCTGTCGGGTGCGAGCGAGGTGTACGACCTCGCCGATCAGCCCTCGAACCTGGCTCTCCAGTCCGATGTGAAGGGCTTTGAGAGCATGTCGTATCTGTTCCCCGTGCTGTTCCTCGGGGCCGCGGGTGTGGCCACCTACGTTCTGTTGAGCAGGCTCGTGCGCCAGGACCGAACCCAGATCGGGATGATGGTTGCCGACGGCGTGTCGACCTCGACGATCCTTCGCCACTACATGACCCATTCCATGATCGCGACGATGGCCGGGGCGCTCCCGGGTCTCGTCGCGGGTGCCATGCTGGGCCGTTGGATCAGCACCCTCTACACCGGCTTCATTGGTGTGCCGATCACCGTCATGCACTATTCGCTCACCACCATCGCGGAGGCCATGGTGTTCGTTCTGGTGGTGGGGCTCATCTCAGGCGCCATGCCGGCCCGAGCCGCGGCACGGATGGACCCGGCCGAGGCCATGAGGCCACCGACGCCGACAGGGGTCGACAGGCGTGCGCTTCTCGAACGGGTATGGCCGCTGACCCTGCCGATGACTGCACGAGTCGTGGTCAGGAACATGGCGCGCAACCCGAGACGTGTGGCAACAACCGCGGTCGGTGTCGTCCTTTCGATGGTGCTGCTGGTCACATCTCTCGCCCTCAACGACACCACCAACTCGGTGATCGATCGGCAGTTCTCAGCGATCGACCAGCGTGATCTGACGGTTCATTTCGACCATCCCGTGACCGAAGCGGATCTCTCCGACCTGGCCGACTTGCCGGAGATCGCCGCCGCCGAGCCTTCGCTGCAACTGCCGGTGGTGGTCTCAATCGCGGGGCATCGCAGCGAGCAGTTGTTGCAGGTGTTCAGGTCCGACACGGTGGCCCACGGTTTCAGCGATCCGTTGCCGAGCGAGGGAATCGTTCTCGGATCGGTTGCGAAGTCTGACCTCGGGGTGGCTGTGGGCGACGTGGTGATAGTCGCCATCCCGTCTGCCGGTGCCTCCATCACCGTTCCGGTGGTCGGCTTCGTGAGCGAACCGATTCCCTCGGTGTCATACACCTCGCTCTCCGCGTGGACTTCATCGGGTGGGGCCGCGCCGACCACTGCGGTGGTCAAACTTGTGTCGCACGATGATCACAAGTCCGTGCGTGATCTGCTGGCCGATCGCGCGGGTGTGCTGGCGGTGACCGATCACCGGGCCATGATCGACACCATTCGCGAGCTGCTCACGATCACACTCCTGTTCGTGGGACTCATGGTGATATTCGCCATTCTCATGACGGTGGGGCTTCTGTTCAACGCCGTGACCGTTGCTCTCGCTGAGCGAACCAACGAGATGGCCACTCTTCAAGCCAACGGAATGCCGCGTCGGTGGATCCGATCGACGGTCACCGCGGAAACGGTGTCGGTGACCTTGCTTGGACTGACCCCGGGGACGGTGATCGGATGGTGGGTCGCTGGGCGTTTCATGAGCCAGTTCGACAATGAGAGCTTCTCGTTCCGGATGGTGATGACCGGACGGTCGATGGTGCTCGCCGTGGTGCTGGTCTTGGTGGTGGCTGTCTTGTCTCAGCTCCCGGGACTGCGCCGGGTCGACCGCCTGGATTTGCCTTCGGTGGTGCGCGAACGATCGGTCTGATCGGGTGGCGTGCGATGGACGGCCCGCTACGATTGCCGTTCTCATCCGGGAGAAATCGGGTGGCCACGTCGGAGTGGCGGAATTGGCAGACGCGTCAGCTTGAGGGGCTGGTGCCCGAAAGGGCGTGGGGGTTCAAGTCCCCCCTCCGACACCGCAGAAATCCCTGGTAGTAGTGGGGTGAACCACTCCCAGGGGTGTCGTTTGCAAATGGATTTGCTAATGCGCGGCCGACTTGACACGGCCGACTTGACACGGCTGGCTTGATAGCGGCCGACGCTGACAACTCGCCAACGCGCTCAGCTCGCTCTGGCCAGCTTGCAGTTGGTGGGCTTCTTCGCGTCGACCCTGGGGCGTCGGAACACTGCGATGGGGCCTTCCATGCGTGTGCCGGCCCCGCTGCGGGTCGAGCCGGAGCCCTGGCTCCGAACTGTTGTTAGTTGGCCTGGCGCTGCGCTCGCGGCTCCGAGGCGCGACGACGCGCCCTGAACCGCGCCGGGCGAGAATCGCTGGGGTCGTCGGGCTTGGTCTGGTTGAGCGCGAATATGGACCCGATGCCGACAGCTGATGATTTTGACAGTGAGGGGGACCTTGCAGAGTGGCTGTACGAGCAGTGGGATGAGGGCAGGGGTAAGTCCAAGAGCGCCCTTGAGGTTGAAGTCTGGGGTGACGCGAGTTCTCACGGGCGGCGTTTCGACCGGGTCGTTCGAACAGAACTCGGGGTCTCTACTACGAGGCCGTCAAAGCAGACGAACCGCATCCAGAGACTTGAGCAACAACTCCGTGGACTCGGTGCACATCCGATCGGGGCTGACGAGAAGCGGTGGGAAGGAGCGCTGCGCCATGCTCGCAAGTCAGCGTTGGAGGCGCTTCGCGTATGGAACGATCCGACAAACGGTTTCCGGTCTGGCGCTTTCTCGCTGCTGTTCGTCACTGCATGGAATGCGCTGGCGATCGCGGTCTTGGATCGCAAGGGAGCGTGCTGGTGGGACGCCGAGTCAGCGGAGGGTGAAGTATCGCGTCCGACGCGAGATCTTGTGATCGAGGCGATCGCCGGAGCGGGGCACGAGCCGGTGCGGAGGAATGTCAATTTCTGGATTGATATTCGCAACTGTGTGGCCCATCGATACCTCCCGGCGGTGGACGCCATCGTGATCCCATGGGCGCAAGCCGGATTGCTGGACTTCGAGTCCGTTCTCGAGGATGAGTTCGGAACGGAGTACTGCATCGGCGATTCACTTTCGGTTCCGCTGCAACTATCCGGGTTTCGGGACCCCGGAGTCTTGGGCTCACTGAAGAAGCTCCAGGCGTCACTCCCGATTGAAGTTCAGGCGGTCTTGGCGGACGCCCGTTCCGTGCCGGATGAGATCCTCGAGGACCCCCGATACATGATGAGGGTGGCATTCGTGCCGTTCGTACCCTCGTCAGGTCGTAGCCCCGATGCTGTCGCCCACTTCTTTAGGCCGGGCGAGGTCCCGAGCGAGCTGGATGAAGCGTTGGAGCGCTACGTCGTCCTGCAGAAGCTAACTACAGGCGCCCGTGCGAACCTGAAAGCAACCCAGGTCGTCGCTGAGGTCCAGCGTAGAACGGGCTACAAATTCAACACGAACCTGCACGCCGAGGCGGCTCGGCGGTTGGGCGTCCGCTCGCCGCGGGACGAACCGGACCGCACACTGAAGCTCGAGTACGCAGAACTAGTCACAGCTTTCAACCAGTACGCGTATACACAGTTGTGGGTGGATCACTTGGTCGAAGAGTTGAGCGATCCGGTCGACTTCGAGCGGATCACAGGAAAGGCCCCACGCCCCGTAGGTGGTGCGCATCCCCCGAACGTCCGGTGACGGGCGAATTGTTAGAACTCGAGTCGGGGTAGTAGAAGCGCACCAACCCGTTCGGCGGCGTCGGACTGGAGTGGCGCTCGGACGTGGGTGTAGATGTCGGCGGTGATGCGTTCGCTGGCGTGGTTCAGTCGGTCTTGGACGACCTTCATCGGTACACCGGCTTCGAGAGCGACGGTTGCCCATCCGTGGCGGAGGGCATGGAGGCTGATCG
>CAZDYO010000097.1:0-7775 GCA_964509555.1 uncultured Acidimicrobiales bacterium | reverse complement strand
GCCCGCTGAAGAAACCGGGGGTGGCTGCGGTGGCGGCACCAACGTGGAAGGTCTGGGTTGCCGTGCCGAAGTCGGCCACGATCTCGTTCACTCCCTCATGGGCGGCGCTGTTGGGCTGCTTCGGGGTGTGGGGGAAGAAATCGATGAGTCCCGGTCGCTGGTCGGCCCGTCGAAGCATGGCGAATCCGCCGCCTCCGGGTGAGCAGAGCACGGGTTCGCACACGCAGGCCATGGCCAGAGCGGCGATCGCCGCGTCGATGGCGTTGCCACCGTCTCTCAGGACATCGGCAGCAGCCGAGGCGGTGAGATGATGGCCGGCGGCGACGACGCCCTTTGGTTCCGGTGCGATCACGGGGGGAGGTCTAGCGGCAGCGGCCGTCGACGCCACCCGGTGGGGATGCCGGGCCAGAAAACGTGCCGGACCGCTGGCACAAGCCCGATGGCATCGGTACCGTCCAACATGCCCGAACAGGCCGTAGCGGACATCCCGGTTGAGGTTTCGTGGCCGTTGCGTGCCTTCATTGTCGTGTTGGGTTTCTCGAGTGTGGCCTCTCTGCTCGGGTGGGTCTACGGGCTGGCCTCGTTCGCGGTGTTGTTCCGGATGGTGACTCTGCCCGGGGCCGTGCTTCTGGTGGTGCTTGCAGTTTGGTCGTCCACTGGTAATCAGCGATCTCTCGGCCCGACGCTCGTGTTGGGCACCGTGGCCGGGATGATCGGCACCCTCGGCTACGACGTTTTCCGCATGCCTTTCGTGTTCGGCGGCGGGTTCTTGTTGCTGTCGCCAGTGGAGACCTACGGGGTGCTGGCCTCGGGCGCCCACACCAGCAGCGGATGGACCGACTTCGTCGGCTGGGCCTATCACCTGTCGAACGGAATCGGGTTTGGAATCGCGTATGCCGCGGTCGCTCAACGCCGGAACTGGCGGTGGGGTGTGCTGTTCGCCATGTTGTTGGAGACCGGCACCGTGCTCACACCATTTGCATCCACGTTTCAACTCCAGGGCAAGTATTTCATTATCGCGATCGCCTACGCGGCCCACGTGCCGTTCGGGATTGCTCTCGGCAAGGTGTGTGAGGACCCTGATCGATCGCTCCACCTGATCGGTGTTCTCGGGAGACGAACCGCGAGCACGGCACTGGCCGCGACCGTGGTGGCGCTGGCGGTGTGGCTACGCCCGTGGAGTCTCGACCCCGACATCCAGCGCGGCCGCGACGTTGCTGAAGGCCCTTCGATGATCATCCAGTCCGGGAGGCTCAGCCCGGAGTTTGTGGTGGTGGATCCGGGATCGTGCGTTTCTGTGCGCAATAGCGACGACGTCACATGGACGCTCACCATGCTGGGCACGCCTGTGGTTGTTGGCGGCGGAGGGGCAGCCGTCGTATGTCCCGAGTCGAATGGTGTGTTCCATCTCAAATCCGACGCCGGGCCGTTCACCGGCGGATTCCTGATAGTCGATCCCGAGGCCTGACATGCAACCCTTTCAATCCGCACCCATTCCGACGTTCAGGGATTTCGGTGGCGCGATGTGGAGCCATCTGCGTCGCAATCTGCCCACCACGATCGCCTTTGCCGCTGCGGGCGCTGTCATGTCTTGGGCCATCAATGTGTATTGGATCGCCAAGCGTTACCAGGGAACCAACGTCCCCGGCGGTGCTCCGGTCACCTCTGGTGGGAACATGTTGTGGGGCATGGCGTTCTGGATCGTGGCCAGCACCGTTTTGTTCAGCGGTATCGCCCATTGGCGGGCGGTCGGCACCGAGAGGTTCCTCACCGATATTCGTGATCTCCCATCGACGGTGGTGGGGATGTTCCGGTCGGATGGTCCGATGGTGTGGAGCCACGCGATGTGGGGTTTTGCCACGTCGTTGGCGTTGACGCAGGTGTTGTCGCCGTCGCTGCGTGGCCTGTTCGGGGTGACCGTGCTGCTCACCATTCCGTCGGTACTCGGTCGGATCGCTCTGGGATATTCGACGAGGGTCTGGACCGCGGTGGTGGCTCAGTTCCGCCCGGGTCGTGCCGTGGCTCCGATCCCACTGGTTACCCCAGCGGTGGTTGGCTTTGGCGCGGCGCTGGCGATGCTGTTCGGTTTCCTGGCCGACGACACCACCGTTGAGCTGATCATCGCGCTGGCGGTGGCTCTCGGGGCATTGGCCGTTCAGCGCAGCACGGGCGGGCAGAGGCCCGGGCATCCGACGATGTTCGTGCTTTTGTGGGTGGCGATGGTGGCCCTCGGCGCGTTGGGTGGGGCGAAAGCGGCATCCGCCGACGACGGCGGGTACTCGGAGTGTGGGTCAAGCTGGAGCGACTGGTGGGGATGCAAGGGAGCGTCCGACGTTCGCAGCGACTCGGCAGTTGGGGCTTTGGTGGGAGCGGTGGGCGGCGCAATCGGTAGTGGCATGGGCCCGGCCATGGCCGAGGTGGCGCGGGGCGGAACGGGCGCAGGGTCATTCGATGGCGAATCGTTTGGCGGTGATGCGGATAACGGCGATCAGACTGACGCTGTTCCAACCCAACCGGTCGTCGACGAGTTCGGTAACACCATCGAAGCCGATGATGACGGCCTGTTCGGGTGGACCACCCCTGACGGCACAGAGATGCTCACACGCGAGGAGATCCTGGAGCGCATAGCGGATGCCAGGGAGGCCAACGCGTCGCGCGACGTGCGACACGAAGCGATCGTTGCCGAACAGACCGACGACCAGGCTGCCCAGGATCGTTTCGATGATCTTCGGGAGCACGGCCTCGCCGATGATGCCGCAGCAGCAGCCGATCTGGCGGCTCACCTCGACCATGAAGCCGCGCAGGATCGAACCCGCCAGCAGGTGGCCGACATGCTCCAGGAGCGGGCCGAGACCGGTGGGTGGGGTGCCATTGCCGAACGGCTCGAGCAGGGCGATTCGCTCAGCAGGGAGGATCTGCAGGCGATTCGCGATGGCCTCGATCGGTTGACCGCCGAACAGGGATCCGTCGACCCGGCGACCACCGGCACCTACGCCGGCGATCTCTGGGACGAATTCGCGTCCGATGCTGCTGATGGGCAGGAGGCGTTGGCCTCGGTGGTGGATCATGTGTACGGGCCGGCCGCCGGATGGGTGGTTCGCAACCCGTCGACCGCGGCGCGGGTTGGCCTGGGGGTTGCAACCGGCGGATTCTCGGAGGGCGTCATCGCTCCCTGGGAGATGACCGAGGCGATGGAGCGGGCCGCGGAAGCGGCCCACGCCGAGGGCCGCGACCTCACTTATGGCGAGGCGGTGATGGCGGCGGCCTGGCACGTCGGTCCGGGAATGTTGTTGGGTCACGCAGCCGAGATGGGGATTTCTGCGGCCGGCCCAACCATTTCCAGGTGGGGTGGAGAAGCCCTCGAGTCGATGGAGAGGTCGGTCGACGACTGGTTCGACGGCATCCGCACCTCGGTTGACGACGGCGCCGAGATCACGGTCCGCGAGGGCAGTGAGGTCTACGCCGAATCGGTGGCCAGACAGCAGGCAAGAGTTCCGACACGATCGGTGAGAGGTTCAGCGGAGTTGGCCGAGGATCACGGTCTTCGGTGGAACCCCGATGAGGCGGTCGATGGGGTACGAAGCATGGAGCCCGGCACGATCGTGCCCCAGTCGCGCATGGCCGACGACTACGGCATGTCGGCGGACGGCTACCGCCAGCTTCGAGGTGCGGCGCAGCGTCACGATGTGGCGATTGAGGTGAGGTCCAGATCCGGCGGTGCGCTCGAGAGGGTCAACAGCGGATCTGTGCCGAAACCACCTGACATAAAGATCAAGTCGGGCGGCGAGGTCGACTCGTACATCGGCATGAATCCCACCGAGATCGACCACGTGCCATGGAAGCCCGATGGCGACTGGGTGAAGCCATCTCCCGATGTGCCCCCGCCGCATTGGCCCAGTGATCAAACCTGGGACGAGGCCGCGTTCAATCGTGTGAACAGCAGATACGAGCAACGAATGCAGGAATTCGTCGACAACAAGGACAAGGTCGGTCAGTTGTTCGCCGATGGACGGGCGCGCCACAACCCGGACACCGGAAACCTGGAGTGGAACGTCACCGGGGGGCGTCGACTCGACCCGACCGACTTCAAACCGATCGCCGGTGATCACGACCTGTTCACCATCGAGGTTCGTGTTCCCGCTTCGGTGAGAGACATGGGCCCGGCCGAGGTCGAGAGGTATGTCGAGTCGGTTCGACAAGAGGTGCTCCATGACCTTTCCGGTCCTCCGTTTGGGGTGCAGCACGGCGCCCACCTCCAATGGGAGGTGCCGGCCACCCGCCAGGCCCAGCAGATCAACGCCATAATTCTCAATAGTCACGCGCCGCCCGTGCCCGGAGGGAGCGGCGACGCCCTACTCCGGATCGACAAGGACATGCCGGCCCAAATCGTCTACTACCAGGGCGGCCGGATAAATCTCGACGATCTGGCCGAGCAATTCCCGGACTGATCCGAGCCACCGGTCGGAGCGCTACTGGTCGGTGATTCGCCATTCGATTCGGTCGTCGGGTGTTGGCTGGTAGCTGCAGCGCAGCCCGGTCCTGATTGAGCGGTCGAGATGGGCGCCGAGTTGCGGGGCGACGGTTTCGATTCTGGTGATGGCGTCTCGGATGCGGGCGCTCACCGCCTTGCGGGCGCGCTCGGAGGGGTCGTTGGCCACGGTCCGGACACGGCCGCCGAGCCCCGTGCTTTTGCGGACTTCCGCGAGGAGCGCCTCCCGTTCGGATTGGAGTCGTTCGACCCGACCGGCATCGTTGTGGGCGTCGGCCTCGTCGAGTTCACGGTCGAGATGGTCGAGCCTGGTTCGATAGGCGGCGAGAGCGTCGAGGTCTATGACGGCCTCGGATGATTGTGAGTCGACTGCTTCGGGATTGGCGAGCGCGATCGCCGGGATCTCCGAGTGGGGTCGACTCACGAGTTGGGCGATGTCGGCGAGCCCCTTCACATGGCGAACGTTTCCCGACTCGCCGCGCCACTCAACCGACCAGATCCCTCCGGTTCGTTGGAGGGTGGCCGGTTCTGTTCTGAGGGTGTTTGAACCGTTGTGTGCGTTGCTCAGGACGGCGAGGGCCCTTTCACCGGCATGTTCCCAAACCACAGCGCCAATGCGGCTCGAGGTGGTGATCGACCGCTTGAGAAGGAACTCGGCGCGGTCTTGGTCGCCGATGGCGGCCGCAAGAATTCCGGCGGTGTGATCGAAGGGACCTGCAAATGCAACAACCGCGCCGTTGACCCCGCAGTGACCGGTGAGCGGCTCGACCTCTTCGAGAAGTTCGCGGCACAAGGGGAGATCTTCCAGTGCGACCGCGGCCGCCGCAAGGTGGGCCACGAGAACCGATCTGAGATAGGAACCTTCGCTGCTCCAGCCTCCGGAGTCGGCCACCATGGCGACTTCTCTGGCGGCGGAATCGAGATCGCCGGCGGCGGTGAGTGCACCCGCGGCGACCGAGTGGGCGTGGACTGGGGTGCCTGTCCAGTGGGCAACCGCGTCGGCGGCCAGGCGTCGGTGTTCGGCCGGGTCGTCAAGAGCCATGGCGAACGCCACGCGATGCGACATGAGTACGTTTCCGGTGTCGGGTTCGTGGATGGTGGCGCCGACCACCGCGGCTTCGTGCATCAGCGAGTCGGCGGCGACGGTGTCGCCCTCGATCAACGCCAGCGCAGCGCGGCGGGTGAGCACCATGTATCGGTCGCGTGGTTGATCGCGCTTCTCGAGGGTTGCGAACCAGCGGTCAAGAATTGGTCGGTATCCGGCTGAACCCGATTCGAGCAGACCGTTGGCTTGAAGAAGCAGGCCTTCGGCATGACGATCGGCGTCGTGGAGTCGGGCACCGATCTCGGCGATTTCCTGTCCGAGTTCGGCCCGCTCGGCACCTGTCCCCGGACCCCACAGAACGTCGTGGCGTGCAAGCAGGCAATCGGTGAGGGTGGAGTCGTCTCCGACGGATCGCCCCAGAGCGAGGGCGGTTTCGCTGAGCGGCGCGGCCCGGGCTCGGTCCTCGGGAACCGAATGCTGGAGTTCGCGGGCAAGGGCCGCGGTGACGCGGGCCTCGCGGATCCGATCGGTTCCGATCACCCCGCCAAGAGCTTGGTCGAGTTGGATGATGATCTCATCGCGGCGAACCGCGAACGCGGCGCCGAGACGCTGGACGGCGAGGGCCACGTCGGCTCGTTCGGCCGGACCTGGGGCCACCGAAGCCGCGCTGTGGAGTATCGATCGGGCCAGGTCGGGCGATCCGGCCCGGGCGGTATCGGCGGCTTCGGCAAGAAGCAGGTCGACCAATGTCGTTGGTTCGATGGCGAGGCCGGCGTCCATGGCCGAGGTGCGGGCCCTGGTGATCTGAAACGCGGCTTCACGGAACGCCGAACGTTGCCGCTCTTCGGCGGCGGCGAGTCTGGCCCAGCGGATGACAGGCTCGACTCCGGTGATCGACACCGCGTCCGCATGGTGGCGGGCCAGGTCGCCGGCTTGCACCTGTCCGCCCCGGTCGGCACGGGCTTCGAGTGCGGCGGCGATGGCTGCGTGGAGAGCCGTGCGGCGGGATCGGTCGAGTGACGCGTAGAGCGTCTCGCGGAAGAGGTCGTGGGTGAACCACAAGGTGGAGTTGGATCCGGCACGGATCACCCCGGCCCGGAGTGCATGGTCGATGGCCGCGGCGGTGGACTCGATGGACGCGTCGGTGGCGTGGGCGATCACGTCGATGAGCACCTGGTTGCCGAGGACGCTGGCCGCGTCGAGCGCGCCACGAGTGGCGTCTTCCATGGAGTCGAGGCGCCGGGCCACGGCATCGGTGACTACTTCGGGGAGGGTGTCGTCGCCAAGCGCGGTGAGCCTGGCCAGTTCGGTGACGAACAGAGGGTGGCCGCCGGTTCTGCTGTGAAGGGCCGCCAATTCCTTGGTGGTGAGTGCCGATCCGACGACACGGGCAGCGAGAGCCGCGACCTCCGGTGCGGTCAAACCGGACAGGCGAACGCGTTCGCATCTACCAGCGAGCCTCGCGAGTCTGGGTCTCCGGTCCTCGTCGAGGTCGTCGTGGCGGTAGCCGCCGATGATCAGAAGCTTTGCTGGTGATCCGGTTCCGGTCAGCAGGTCGAGAAGGTCGAGGCTCGACGGGTCTGCCCATTGGAGATCGTCGAGCACCACCAACACCTGACGATCGGCGGAGAGGGTCTCGAGCCAGCGCACGATGGCGTCGAGCAGAAGGATGCGGTCGCCCTCGGAAACGGTTGCGTTTCGCGATGAGGTGCCCAGCGGGCGAGCCACCGCCGCGAGCAGTTCACGGTCGTGGCCGGCGGCCCGGACGGCCGCGTCGTGGCCGACCGCCGACACGAGATCGTCGAATGCCTGCATCCAGGGCCAGAAGCTGGGTGCGCCGCCGCCGTGCCAGCAGGTGCCCCAACCCACGGCGGGTTCGTCGGGAGCTTCGGCGAGCGACGATCGGATCAGAGTGGTCTTGCCCATACCGGCCTCGCCGCTGACCAACACGGTGCGCCGTTGCCCCTCGGCAGACGCGGCGATGGCGGTTTCGATGCGGCGGCGCGGTTCGGCCCTGCCGACCATGAAGAAGCCATCGGTTGTGGCCATGTCGCACGCCCCGGGTGGAATTTGAGAATCGCCAGACGAAATCTGGCGGTAGCCCCTCGCATCTGGCGCCTTGAGTATGACAGCCGATCAACAGGAGGAAAAGAGACATGGCTTTTGACGCAGAGAAGTACAAGGCAACCACCCGTGGGCAGTGGGAGGACTACGCCGAGGGGTGGAGCAACTGGGCGCCGC
>CAZDYO010000096.1:0-7811 GCA_964509555.1 uncultured Acidimicrobiales bacterium | reverse complement strand
TCGCCGAAGTCACTGGACTTAAGACGTCAACCATACCGAACTGAACAGGCCGCCACCAGAATCGCGCCGACCACGGCCAACAGCGCCATCGGCTTCCACCGCCTCCGGAGAGTTCGGATCAGATGCTGCGGTTCCATGTCCTGATTTCGCCCATTCCTCGTGTCACTGACTCTTCCCTCCGAAACGCGATCGGAGCGCTTGCATGTGCGACTCTTTCCCTGTCGGCACCAAGCACCTCCATATGAGCCGAAGGACCCAATGTCGAGAATCCATTTGTCTCCGCCCGATATGAGCACCACCGAACGTGAGCTTCTGCTGGCCGCGTTCGATGCCAATTGGGTCGCACCCGCAGGACCCGACCTGCCAGCGTTCGAGAGCGAATTCTGCACCACCGTCGGGGTCGACCACGCGGTGGCCCTCAGCAGCGGAACCGCGGCACTGCACCTCGCGCTGCTACTGGCCGGAGTCGGGGCCGGCGCCCGTGTCCTGGTGCCGACTTTCACGTTCGCGGCCACGGCCAACGCGGTCACCTACGTCGGTGCCGAGCCCGTATTCGTCGACAGCGAACAGTCGACCTGGAACATCGACCCCGCCCTCGTGTCGACCGCGCTCGACCGGGCCGCCGCCGACGGCGATCCGTTCAAGGCCGTTGTCACGGTCGATCTCTACGGACAGTGCGCCAACCATCAGCCAATCCTCGATGCCTGCCGTCGTCACCGAATACCGTTGATCGAAGACGCGGCAGAGGCGATCGGTGCCACTTGGCAGGGCAGCCCGGCGGGCACACTCGGCGACATCTCCGTTTTCAGCTTCAACGGCAACAAGGCCATGACCACGGGCGGCGGCGGAATGTTGGTCTCCTCCGACCCCGATCTGGTCGACAGAGCCCGCCACCTGTCCACGCAGGCACGCGAACCCACGGTCCACTACGAACACACGGAGATCGGCTACAACTACCGGCTCAGCAACCTCCTGGCCGCCATCGGAAGAGGCCAGCTGCGCCGGCTCCCCCGGATGATTGAGCGACGCGGAGAAATCCGAGCGGCCTACAAGGCCGCTTTCGCGGACCTTCCCGACATCGGATTCAACCCGATCGATCCCCGTGGACGATCCAACAATTGGCTCACTGTCGTGGTGCTGCCGGAGTCGAATCCGGACCTGCCCTTGAAGTTGATGACCGCTCTGGCCGAGGCCGACATCGAAGCCCGGCCTGCCTGGAAACCTATGCACATGCAACCGGTGTTCTCCGGCCGGGAGTTCATCGGAGCCGACGTGGCATCGACCGCGTTCGCCCGCGGGGTCTGCCTGCCCAGCGGCTCCGGCATGTCGGATTCCGATGTCGAACGGGTGATCGCGGCTGCGTTGCCGGTGTTGACCGATGGCTGACCAGCCGTTGAGGGTCACCCACCTGCTGAAGGGCCTGGGCCCGGGCGGTGCCGAGCGGCTGGTGGTCACCCAGACCACGCTGCCGCCACCGCCACCGGTCACCCACGACGTCGTCTACCTTCTCGCCCACAAGAACCATCTGGTCGGCGAGCTCGACGCGGCGGGCGTGGTGTCGACATGCCTCCGAGCCCGCCGGACCATGGCCCCCGGGTGGCTCCGGGCGCTCCGATCGAAGCTGATCGCCGAACCCGTCGACATTCTCCACGTCCATTCGCCGGCCCTGGCCGTTGGGGCCCGGCTGGTCCTTCCCACCATCGCGCGTCGACTCCGACCGGCTCTGGTCGACACCGAACACAACCGCTGGCCCCGACACCACCGTCTCACCCGGCTCGCCAATCGGGCCACGATCCGATTCAACAAAGCGACCATCGCCGTGAGCGAGGAGGTCAGGTCGACGATTCGGGGGATCAGGCCCCAACGTGTCCGAGTGATAGTCCACGGAATCGACCTCGATGCCGTGCGCATGAGCGCCGATCGTGAATCCACCAGAGCCGAACTCGGGATCTCCGCAGGCGACGTCCTCATCGTGTGTGTGGCCAACCTGCGCCGCGAAAAGGCACTCGACGTCCTGGTCGAGGCCGCTCGTCGAGCCCACCACACGGAACCCTCCCTCAGGTTCGCGCTCGTCGGGCAGGGTCCGTTGGCCGGCGAGATCGACCGGGCCGTGTCCGAATCCGACCTCGGAGATGCATTTCGGATTCTGGGATATCGATCCGACGCCACCAGGATCATCAGCGGGGCCGACATCTTCACACTCTCCTCCCGCCATGAGGGGCTGCCGGTCAGCATCATGGAAGCACTCGCCCTCGGCGTTCCCATCGTGGCCACCGGTGCCGGCGGCACACCCGAGGCGGTCGGCAGTGCCGGGGTGATTGTGGCTGTCGACGACATCGATGCGCTGGCGGCTTCATGGGTTTCCCTGGCTCGCGAACCCGATCGGCGCCGCGAGCTTTCGATGCTCGCGGCCCACGAGGCCGAACGTTTCTCGGTTCGTCGGTCCGTCGACGAGATCTACCGGATCTACCGCGCGGCCGCGCCCTCCAGCCGTGATCGTCCGAGCAACCAGTCATAGGTGTGCATCGTCGTGTCCACCACCCGTCGGTAATCGAAATGCTCCTCGGCACGCATCCGGGCCGCGGCACCCATGGCCTTCCTCACCGGGGCCGATTCGATCAGCTCGCGCAATGCCATCGACATCGACCTGGCGTCGCGCGGCGGCACCAGGGTCCCGGTGACCCCATCGGCCACCACTTGTCTGCACCCGCGGATGTCGGTCGCCACCACGGGGAGCCCCATGGCCGATGCCTCCATGGCCGACCGCGGATACCCCTCGCGATGCGATGCCAGTGCGTACACATCGAACGCCGCGTACAGCTCGGCCATGTCGTCGCGCCTACCCAGGAATCTCACACCGTCGGCCTCGGCGGCCGCAATTGCCGAGGCGTCGACCGCGCCCGACTTGTCTGGTTCGCGGGGTCCGACCACCACGATCACGCAATTGAGATCGTCGAGCATCCGGGCCGCGTCGAATATCGACCGATAGCCCTTCTCCCAGACGAGACGCCCCACGACCCCGACCACGATCGTGTCCGGCCCCACCCCCAGCTCACCGCGTATCCGGGCCCGGGCGCCTGCCATGCTGGCGGGATCGAACCTGCCGAGGTCGACGCCGTTGCCGAGAACCGTCATCTTCGAGTGGGGAACGCCCAGTCTCCGCATCACGTTGAGGTCCTCGGGGTTCTGGAGCAGTTCGGCGTCGGAGAACGACGACGCGACCCGTTCGAGGCCGTACACCAGGGTTTTCTTCAGCAGTCGGTCCTCCGGTAGGGCGTAGAGCCCGTGGACCGTGTTGACCACCACCGGCACTCCGGCGATCCGGGCCGCGATCCGGCCCATGATTCCGGGCTTCGGATTGTGGGTGTGAACAATGTCGGGGCGGATCTCCCGGAACTTTGAGATTAGATCCCGAAAGGCCCGGAGATCGCGTGTCGGGGAGACCGATCGGGTCAACGAGTCGATGGCGACATGCTCGATTCCCGAGGCACGCAGAGCATCCACATGGGGGCCCGGAGCCGACATGCCGATCACCTCGTAGCCGGCATCCGCGAAGGCCTCCAGCTGTGGGCGCAGGAGCCAGTCGAGACTCATGTCGGTCGTGGTCAGATGGACGAGTCGCGGGGCGCTCACGCCACTGCCTCTCGGTAGCGTCGCCGGTTGACGAGGCCCCTCAGATCGTCCTCAAGGCCCAGCCCGCCGTTGAGTTTCCGGGTGAACCAACGCTCGCCGTCGAGAACCTGAATCGGGCTCCTCCGGAGGCGGAACACGTCCGCTCCCACCGGGTTGGCGCGGGTGCCGGCGAGTGAAGCCGACGAGAAGCGTGACCGGACCTGAGCCTCGGCGGCAGGCGAGGGCACCAGGGCCTTCGGGTACGCGAAGTGCCGTACCTCGACGTTGAGGTGCTGCCCTATGAGACCCACCGACCGGTCAAGTTCATCTGCGATCCGATCAGGCGGGAGTCGGTCGAGCAAGGCATGGCTGTGGGTGTGGGAGCCGATCGTCACGAGGTCGCTCGACATCGTGTCGGCCAAGCCGGACCATGTTGCCGGCTGCCCGTGGTCGGGAAACTCGATGCCCTCGTCTATGAATTTCGTCGCCACGAAAAGCGTGGCCGGTATCGAGTGACGCTCCAGGATCGGGGCCGCCAACTCGACGAAGTCGGCGGTTCCGTCGTCGAAGGTCACCACCACCCGACCCGAGAGATCGGCGCCACCGACGAGCCCCTCCACGGCCCGGCCGAGCGACATCACCGATCCGGACGCCGAAAGGATCTCCATCTGGGCATCGAACATCTCGACTGGCAGGTCGACCGGTACGCCGGTGCGGGCACCGACCCGGTGGTATATCAGGACCACGAGCCCGTCGACCGGACTCCGGGCCCGGTCGAACAGTTCGGCAATCATCTTCACGGAATGCGGCAGGATCGACACTCCGACCCATCGGCACCGGCACGTCGCAACTGAGCACAACGACCCATGTACGGTCCCGCACAGTGGCGGCCCGCCGTCGTAGCCTCGCGGAGTGTCCAAGCCGGGAATCGTGATACGCAGAGCCGACTCCGACGACATCCCGGCCGCGCTCGAAGTGGCGTCACGGGCACTCGTGTGGAACCCCCACGACCCCAACGAGGCCTTCTTCCGGTGGAAACACATCGACAACCCAGCGGGGGCGTCGCCCATGTGGGTCGCGGTCGACGATGGCATGGTCTGCGGTTTCCGGGCCATGCTCCGATGGACATTCGCCGATCGCAGCCACACCCGCTCAGCGGTGCGGGCCGTCGACACCGCCACCGATCCCGATCATCTGCGTCAGGGGATCTTCAAGAAACTCACGCTGGCGGCAGTCGATGAACTGTCGTCAGCCGGGGTGCACTTCGTGTTCAACACCCCCAACGACAAGAGCCGGCCCGGCTACCTGAAGATGGGCTGGCGGGACGCCGGAAGACTTCCGGTGAGGATCGCTCTCTCAGGGCCGGCCGCAATCCCCAAGCTGGCGAAGGCCCGGGTGGCCGCACGCAAGTGGAGCGAGCCGATCACCGCCGGCGACCGGGTTGAGTCGTGCATCGGCGACCTCGTCGACCTCATGCGACACTCAACACCACCGAGCGGGTTCGCCACCCTCATCAGTCCCGACCACCTGCTCTGGCGCTACGGCTTCGAGCCTCTTCACTACCGAGTGATCAGATCCGCCGAAGCGGCGGCGATCATCAGGGTTCGACAGCGGGGATCAGCTCGGGAGGCGGTGCTGGCCGAGGTCTTCAGCCCATCGGCGAAAGCCACAACGCATCTCGTCGGCAAGGTGTGCCGAACACTCGGGACCGACTACGTGATCACTCTCGGCTCGGCGCCCCACCCAACCAGATGGAGGCCCACCATCCCGGGGCTCGGCCCCCATCTCACGCTGCGGGCCCTTGCCGGCGCCCCGCCCGAGCCATCCACCCTGAGGTTCTCGATGGGAGACATCGAACTCTTCTAGGCCGGCCGCCGACCCTCACCCCGCGCCATGCGACCTTCGGGCCCCAGGCCATCGGCGATCGCCGCGAGGTTGGTTCGAAGATGCCAGGCGGCGAGAGCGGGGTGGCGAGGCGCGAACATCAGTGGCTTGGCCAACATCCTGGATACCACAACGACCAATATCGCCATCCACGCCCGCTGCCGGCGCAACACACGGAGCAGATTGCGGTGCCGGTAATAGTTGCGCCACGAGCGCTCGGACAGGCCCCGACCGGGCCGGGATGGTGCCAGCTTCGGAAGTTGACCAATCACGGACTCGAGCAGATCTCCGGCCACCACCAGGCCGTAACCGGCATCTCGAAGTGCCAGACCGGCAGCCAGCTCCTCGAACCCCCAGAACAGGGTCGGGTCGAACGCCCGGGAATCCCTCAGCGGACCGACCCGGTAGATCGGGTAGGCGCACCCGTGAAGATGATCGGACGCCATGGATCGAGCCTCGCCAGCCGGCCGTGGGCTGATCACCCCGGTGCGGGTGTTGAGATTTCCGCCCCGCAGGCCGATGCCGACGATCGACGGAGTCTCGGCGGCCAGGGACTCGAGCCGGGCCACCATCGCCGACAACAGGTCGGCGCGGTCGGGCAGGGGGTCATCGTCGTCGAGCAGAAGAACGAGGTCGTCGTCCGATGCGGCGAGGTCGCTGATGGCCAGTGCGAATCCTCCGGCCGGTCCGAGGTTGGAGCCAGGCCCGAGATAGCGGGTGGGTAGGTCGGATGCCTCGACCAACGCACGGGTTTCGTCATCATCGGCATTGTCGACAACGACAACCGATTCGATCCCGGTGTCCTGTGCGGACAGGGCGGCCAGCGAGGCGGCGGCCGCGGACGGGCGCCGGAAGGTGCACATCACAGCGAAGAGCCGCGGTTTCCGGGTCACAGCAACAAGAATCGCGCGTCGAGGCAGCCGCGGAGTTGACCCAGGCGATTGCCGGCCACCCACGCCACCCTTCCGCGGGCCGCGGGCCTGATCAGCTCCGGGGTGTGAATCGCCAACCAGACCCAACTCTTCAGCCCGGCCGCTCGTGGGGGTCTACGACCGGTGGCATCACGCAGGCGACGCCCTATCGAGGGACGGCTCCGTCCGTAGATCCAGCCCTGATGCCACAGCTCGCGGGTCCCGGTCCGGTACCTGTAGTGAATGATCGCCTCGGGTACGTGCACCACCTCGTAACCGGCGAGCCACGCCCGTAGCGACCAATCCTGATCCTCGAGCGAAGGAAGCGATTCATCCAGTGGACCCACCGCATCCCACACCTCTCGCCTCATGCCGAGGTTCCCACCGGCGGCGATGTTGTAGAAACCGTAGAAGGACGGGCATCCCCCGGTGCCTCGACTCGATGCCATCACCTCGGAGTTGAGGCTCTCCACCTCCAGTGAGCCGGTCACGATCCGATGCTTGCCGAGAGCCGCGATCATCGCTTCGACCCAGTGGTCGCTCACGAGATCGTCGGCATCGCAGAAGAGAAACAGGTCCGACTTCGCGTGGGTCACACACTGATTGCGGGCGTAGGCCACTCCATGACCGTCGTGGGCCGCTGCGGCCACGACTCGTGGACACGACGCGGCTGCGTCATCGAGGAGTGCCGATGTGGCGTCGGTCGAGTTGTTGTCGAGCAGAATCAGCTCGGCACCGGTGGCTTCCACCTGCGGGATGATCACATCCAACTGCTGGCGGAGCGTGCGGGCGGCATTGTGGCACGGCATCACCACGGTCGCGATCGGGGACCCGGGGTGGGCGGAGGTGCTCACAGGTAGACCCATCGGGCGGCCAACGCTCCCCGTAGCGTGCCCACCTTGAGTCCCAGCACCCATGCCCAGTGGGCTCGGATGGTGCGATCCCGCAGTCTCGGTGTGTTGACGGCCAGCCACACCCAGGAGCGGAGCCGAGGCAGCAGAGCCGGTTTTGTGGCCCCGAACTCCACCGCTCTCTTCACGAGACGGGCACGGTGGCGGCCATAGCCGCGGCTCTGCCTGAACATCGTGGGGATGTCGGTGCGGAGCCGGTAGCGGATCTTCGCGTCAGCGGCGAAGTGGGCGGGATGGCCGGCCATCCATGCCCTCATCGAGAGTTCGGCATCCTCCACGCGGTCGTAATCGTTCACGAACCCGCCAAGTTCTTCGAACAGCCTCGCGTCGATACCCATGTTGCAGCCGCTTGCCACCGGAAACAGCCCTTCGTACAACGGCACCCCGACTTCGTCCATGCGTCCACGCGAGCGTGTGGCCCACTCGGGGTTGAGTTCCCGGAGATCGAGGGCACCGGCGACGAACCGATGATCGTCAACGGCCTTGCCCATGT
>CAZDYO010000095.1:0-7817 GCA_964509555.1 uncultured Acidimicrobiales bacterium | reverse complement strand
ACTCGGCGGCCGGATCGGCATGGGCGATACTGCCGCACACCGTGCCCCGCGTGCGGATGGCGGTGTGGCCGACATGGGGGAGAGCCTCGCTGACCAGCGGCGCGTGGCGGGCGACATCAATCGAACTTTCCGCGGCGGCGTGTCGCACGAGCGCCCCGATGACGACCTCGCCCCGGCCGTCGACCGTGATCGTGTCGAGCCCCGGCAGTCGGCTGATGTCGATGAGGTGTTCGGGGCGGCCCAGGCGCAGGGCCATGATCGGCAGCAGGCTCTGACCGCCGGCCAGCACCTTGGCGTCCTCGCCGTGATCGCGAAGCAACCCGAGCGCATCGTCGAGGCTCTCAGGCCGGTGGTAGCTGAAGGCGGGGATCTTCACGATGATTACCTCGGGTCGACCGGCATGACATCGGGGGGAAGGGGAACATTCGACTCGAGGTATCGGGCCAGCTTCTCCGCGTCGCAGGTGGGGCACAGCCACACCACCTTCATCGACTGGATCGAGAGCTGCGTCCCCCTCGACTTGTCGAGGATCGCCTGCAGTGCTTCCCTGACCTCGGTGCTGCCGCAGGTGGGGCAGCGGGGTGTCATGTCGCGCTCCCAAACGGCCCCGCATTCGCCACAGGTGATGGTGATGGTGCCGTCGACGTTGCTGCCAGTGAGATTGTCTTCCTCGTCGCAGTTGGGGCACGTCACCAGTGGCATGGCGCGAGGTTACAGAAGCGCCGACCTCGGGGACGTGTCACGATCGGGCGCTACGAGGATGCGAGAGGAGGTGCACCGGTGAACAGCTTCGACACGGAGGGCCCGACCCGCCGGAATGGCGACACACCTAGGGTTTTCTGGTCGCCCGATTACGTGGCGCCGAGTCACGTGTTCGACACCACACGCAAGAGCGAGGCCGTACGCGACCTGATCGTGGAGCGCGGCATCGACGGGGTGCGTGAACCCCCGGCGGCGGTCGTGGCTGCAACAGAGAAGCTGATCGAGGAGCTTCACGACCCGATCTACATTGAGGCGCTCCGCACCGGAGATCCGGTTGATCTGGCGGCGTCGCAGGGGTTCCGCTGGGACAAAGGGATCTGGACCATGGCGAGGGCGTCAACCTCCGGTGTCGTCGCTGCTCTGGAGCTGGCGATCAAGCATGGTTTCGCCACCGGAAGCCTGTCTTCCGGTTTGCACCACGCCCGGCGTGACACGGGTCGTGGTTACTGCAGCATCAACGGTCTGGCTGTGGCAGCCGAAGCCATCAAGTCCCGCATCGGCCGGGCCGATCGCGTTGCCATATTCGACGTCGATGCCCATTGCGGGGGTGGCACCAACGAACTGATCGACGACTGGCGGCTCGACCATGTACTGCATCTCGACGTCTCGACCAACGACTTCGACCTGTACCAACCGTGCAGGCCCGGAAACGAACTCCACCGGGCCACCAGCGCCAACGACTACATGGCGACGGTCGAACGGATGCTCGCACTGATAATCGAGTCCGGGTGTCGGGCGGTGCTCTACAACGCCGGCATGGATGCCGTGGAGATGGTTCCCGAACAGGCCCTGCGGCGGCGCGAGGAGCTGGTGGCTTCGAAACTGCGCTCCGCGGGCATCCCCTGCGCGTTCGTGCTGGCCGGTGGATATGTCGGCCCGGGCATCGATGCCGCGGCGCTGGCCGATCTGCACGCAGCAACCGCCGAGGCCTTCATCCTCTGAACCCGCCGGCCGATGAATGACCATGCGCAACCGCGTGATCAGCGGCCTGTTCGCCGTGCTCGCCATCATCTCATCGGTTCTGGCTGTGCCGGAACGCCCGGCAGCGGCATACGCGGGCGCGCCACCGTTCGTACCCGGCAGCGTCTACACACAGAACTTCCCCGACCCTTCGATTCTCGAAGTTGACGGTGTCTATCACGCCTACTCGACCTCCACCGGAGGCGCCGGTCTGCCCCACATGGTGTCGACCGACCTGATCACGTGGACCGCGGTGGGAGACGCACTGGGCCAGGGTCCGGTCTGGTCGCCGCATCCCGGATTCGCTTCCGAGATCTGGGCCCCCAGTGTTCTTCGGCTCGACAACGGCACCTTCGCCGCCGTGTACGCGGCACCGACGGGCGAAGGCGACCGGCACTGTCTCTCCGTCGCCTACGCGAGCAGCGCCGATGGGCCCTTCAGAGACGAAACGGCCTCGCCGCCGCTCTGCGAGTCAGACCCGAACGGGGCGCTGGATCCCTATCTGGTTCGTGATCTGGCCGGGGACATCTGGGTGATCTGGAAGAACGAGGGTGTGCCGGCCAACTGGTCGGACCTGGCGCCGCGGCCGACCGGATTCTGGTCGAGGCAGCTCACCAACGATGCCCGGTCGTGGGCTCCGGGATCCACCGTGCATCACATATTCGACATCAGCCCTGCCGTCAGGCCATGGCAAGGGAGCGTCATCGAGAACCCGGCCATGATCTTCTGGGAGGGTTCCTGGATTCTCACCTATTCGGCCAACAGCTGGGATTCAGCCGAGTACGCGATCGGATGGGCCCGCTGCGAGGGTCCGGGTGGGCCGTGCAGCGAACCCGGCGTGACCCCTCTGGCCTCCAGCGACGCGCGGCGTCTCGGCCCCGGGGGGCAGACCCCCGTGATCGGCCCGGACGGAAGCCTCCGCTTGAGCTACCACGCGTGGAATCCGCCGTTCACCAGCTACCCGGCTTTCCCGGCCTGCGACACTGACCACGATGGAACATGCGCCGATCAGGGTCAGCGCCGCCTGTGGGTCGAAGGGCTTTGCATCGCCGGCAGCCGGGCGTTTCTCCATCCCTCCGATGGCCGCCGATTCTGCGACGTCGCCCCCGACAGTTGGTACGCCGCCCCGGTGGAATGGCTGGCCGATTCGGGCATAACCACCGGAATCACCCCCACCGCGTACGGCAGCAACGATGGAGTAACGCGCTCCCAGATGGTGACGTTCCTGTGGCGATACTCGGGCCGGCCGACACCTGCTGCCAATGGCGTGGTGTTCGACGACGTCGACCACGGCAGCTACTACGCCGTCGCCGCCGACTGGGCCGGCAACGCGGGCATCACCACCGGGGTTGGTCCCGGGTTGTTCGGTCCTGAGGGGCCCGTGAGCAGGGCACAGATGGCCACCTTCCTGTGGCGTCTCGCCGGCAACCCCGAGCCCGCTGCCGGAGGCCCGGTGTTCGACGATGTCGACCCTGGCAGCTGGTACTCGACGGCCGTCAGGTGGCTGGCCGGCGAGGGGATCACCAACGGAGTGGCACCCGGTGTGTACGGACCCGACCAGGTGGTCTCCAGGGCGCAGATGGCTGCCTTTCTCAACCGCTACGACAATCGCCCCTGATCAACCTGTGGAGGTCAGCAGCATGGACCAATCCGCTGGGCCGTCCGGCTGCATGCGGTATTCGCCGTTGACCTCGAACCCCAGGGACCGGTAGAACCCGACGTTGTCGGACTTGTTGGTCTCGAGGGCCACATCGAGCCCCAATGCGGCAGCTGCCTCGAGGCCCCGCCGAACCACCTGCTTACCGAGACCACGTCCCTGATGGTCGGGGTCGACCGCCAGTAGCGCCAGGTAGGCGTGGGATTCCTCGGGCCAGTGCTCGACGAACGACATGAACGAGGCCACCACCTCGTTGAAGCGGTCGGTCCCCAGGACTGCCCCCAGAAACTGCAACGGTCCCGGCATGGATGGCATCGGGACCTCGGTGTCGGAAGGGATCTTCCAGAGTGCGACCGCCATCAACTCGCCGGTGTCGGCCGTGATGGTGTCGACCCGACCACCGCCCATGTAGCCCTCGGCGAACAGGCCCAGCCAGGCCGCCGTGAGTTCCGGGCGGCGGTCGTCGTCGGGGAAGATCCACCGCATGAGTGGATCATCGGTGAATGCCCTGCCGAGCACGGTTCGCACCGCCTGCAGGTCGGCTATCGAGTCGTTCCCCATGGCCGGAACGTAGTCGGTCCGCCGCGGTCGGCTCCATCCCGCTCGGTGGCGGTCGCGGGCTTCCGGACCCTCGCGCTCTACCCGTGGCTAATCCCGTAGCATTGTCAGCCGAACTGATTGGTGGACGCCAACAGTCGTCCCCAGCCGTGACAAGGACTTTGAGTGAGCGACCAACAGGCTGAGGCCCCGGACAGCGACAGCGCGGATGCCCCCGATTCCGCCGAATCGCCGACGGGCAGGTCTCGAAGGCGCCGCATCGCCGGCCGGATCATGAAATGGGGCGCATTGGCGATGCTCGTGTTGGCGATCCCGATGACCTTCACCTTCGTGCAGGAACTCCGCAAGCCGGGTTTCCAGTCGATCGAGGCCCGCACTGCCGAATGGGCACGCACCTGGCACCTCGGTCCCATCGTCAACTGGGCCGAACAACGGCGCTACAGCAAGGACACCTTCGCCGTGGGGGGCGCGCCGACCATCGATCTCGGGGAACTTCCGGTGGCCACCACCACCGCTGCGCCAACAACCACCGCCGCACCCGGAGTCACCACCACCACGACCACCACCATTCCCCCCCGCCCCCATCTCCAACCCCCCGAGATGATGCCGACCATTGCCGCCGAGCCCGCGCAATACGAGGGGCTGTTCCTTCCGCGTGGCCCCGAAATCGATGGGTTCCATGGGGTCTACACCACGGCGGTTCGTCCGGACGACGTACACACATCGTTGTTCGTTTTTGTCGCCTGGATTGATCCTCTGCTCACGAAGATCGAGATGTTCCCGGGCACCGATCTTCCCGGTGGCAAGTGGGAACAGCCCCACAAGATCCCCGAGGACCGATGTACCTCGGCGATATTCGCGGGCAACGGGGGCTTCCGCATGGGGCAGAGCCGCGGCGGCTACTACGCCGAGGGTCGCGAGCAGAACAAACTGCGCGAAGGTGCGGCATCCCTGGTGATCTACAAGGACCACACGGTCGACGTGTTGGCCTGGGGCGACGGAGCCGGCCCCGACGATCTCGACCGGATTTCGTCGGTCCGGCAGAACCTCGAACTCCTCATAGTCGATGGCAAGCCATCGCCCGACCTCGACACGACCAACTGGGGTGCCCTGCTCGGTAACGCCACCTACGTCTGGCGGTCGGCGTGGGGGATCACCGCCGACGGCGCCCTGCTCTACGTGGGTGGCCCCGCACTGTCGATCCACAATCTCGTGCGCATCCTGCTCGACGCGGGTGCGGTCAGGGCCATGGAGGGCGACATCAACCCAGAGTGGGTGAGCGGCAATCTCTACGTGGTCGAAGGCGGAAAGTGTGTCGGCTACAAGGGCCTCGAGGGAACGGTCGTGCAGGGTGGCATGAGGGCACCGGGCCGTCGTTACCTGAGCACCGACACCCGCGACTTCGTGGCCGTGTTCGCCGACCCCGACAGATGGTCGCCGCCGGGGGCATCGGAGCCTCCCACAACCAGCGCCCCAGCGCTGGGTCAGGGCGAGGCCGAGTCGGCGGCCACCCCGACATCTTGATTCCGAACGACGCCGAGGGTCCGGCCGGGGGCCCATCAGCCACCGGGCTGGCCGCATTCGATTTCGACGGGACTCTCCGCCGGGGAGACAGCCTCTTCCCGTTCCTGGTGCTGGCGGTCGGTCGTGTTGCCGCCGTTGGCGCGATTGCCCGCGGTGCCGCCAGGGTCATCGTGCGCAGTCGCCGGGTGGACCGTGACGCCGTCAAGGATCTCACGTTTCGGCACCTGCTCGCCGACCGTCAGGTCGACCCGTTGATGAGTCTCGCAGCCGAGTTCGGTGCCGGTCTGATCGACGGGCTACGGCCGGATGTGGTCGCCAGGCTTCGGGCCCATCAGGAACTCGGTCACCGGGTGGTGATCGTGTCGGCCTCACTCACTATCTACCTGCAGGTCGTTGCCGATCATCTGGGATGCGAGCTCGTGGCCACGAATCTGGTCGAGAGGGATGGCCGGTTCACCGGTGAGATCGCCGGGCGCAATTGCCGTGGAGCGGAGAAGGTGGTCCGCCTCCGTGCGGTCATCGGAGAGCGACCGGACACCGTATGGGCCTACGGAGACTCGCGGGGCGACGACGAGATGCTGGCGTGGGCCGACCATGGTGTGAGGGTGGGTCGAACGGAGATCAGCGCCCAGCTGTGATCCTGCGGTGGAGCCCGGTTGGCAGGTGCCGGAGCACGGACATCAGTAGTCGCACCGGCGGCGGAGCCCAGACCACCGGGCGTCTGCCGCTGAGACCCTTCATCAGGGCGTCGGACACCGCCGGTGGATGAATCGACAACGGCGCCGGATCGAGGCCGTCGGTCATCTTGGTGTGGACGAAGCCCGGCCGAACCACCAGCACCCGCACGCCGTCGTCGGCAAGGGCATCGCCGAGCCCCCGCGAGTAGGAGTCGAGGCCGGCCTTGGCCGATGCGTAGAGTCGGTTCGAACCCCGGGGTCGCTCGGCAGCGACGCTGGACAACACCGCGATGACCCCATGGCCCTGACCGACCATGGCCTCGGCCACCGGCTCCATCACGGAGATCGCACCGACGTAGTTGACCATGGCCACGTCGACGGCACTGATCTGGCCGGTGGACACTCCGGTGTCGAGAAGACCGAACGCCACGAGAACCAGGTCGACGGAGGTGTGGTCGGCAAAGATCTTCTGGACGAATCCGGCGTGGGAGTTGAGGTCGGTGGCATCGAATGTGATCCGGTCGACCGAACGTGCGCCGGCGTCGGTCAGGCGTCTGGCGATGTCGTCGAGCTTTTCAATCGACCGGGCCGCGAGCACGAAACGACGCGAACCGTTGTTGGCCAGGGTGACAGCCATGTCGGTGGCGATTTCGGAGGTGGCGCCCAGGATGAGAACGGTTTCGGGTACACCGAACGGGTCGTTCATTGGGTGAGATTCTCCTGATCGAAGTGGGTGAGGTGAAGCCGTCGCGACAGGTCACTGACGAACCTGCCATCGGGATCGAGCTCGTTGCGTAGCGAACGCCACTCATCAAGCCTGGGATACATGTGGGGGATCAGTTCGGGGCGGACGCGGCTGTCCTTGGCCAGGTAGAGGCGCCCACCCGCGGCAACCACCTTGGCGTCGAGATCGTTGAGAGCGGACCGTAGGGCGGTTCCGTTGACCGGCAGATCGACGGCGAGGGTCCATCCCGGGATCGGGAAGGAGAGGTGCCCCCGGCCTGCAGCGCCGAACCGCTTCAGCACGATCAGGGTGGGGCGGGTCCCGTCGGTGTCGGCCAGACGTTCGAGGGATTCGGCGATGAGGGATTCGTTGCCGTCTGGCACCGCGAACTGCCATTGGAGAAACCCGCGACGTCCGTACACCAGATTCCAGTTGGCCAGCGCGTCGAGCGGGTGGAAGAAGCTGGTGATCGACTCGACTCGGCGGCCGGGCCGGGCCGCCCGGTACCAGAGCTCGTTGAACGCCTTCATGGCGATGCCCGGTGGTTGCGGATAGGGCAACGGGGGCAGGCTCACGGTGCTGGGATCGTAGCGGCGCGCTGCCGGCCGCTGGTCGGGTTGGATTGCGTCGAGTGGAGCGTGGTCGCCGCTGTTGACCACCCCTCGACCGAATGAGCGGCCCTTGGCCAAGCCGTCGACCCAGGCGACGCTGTATCCGCTGGAACGGTCGACGTCGACCAGTCGTTGCATCACCGCGTTGAGATCGGGTTCGCGTGTGGTGTCGGAGGCGATGAGGCCGGTCTCGACCCGCTGCAGTGAAATGGTCGCCTCGGTGATGAAGCCGGTGAGTCCCATTCCTCCGGCGGTGGCCCAGAAGAACGGAGCGGAGTCGTCGTCGGGGCACAGACGGCGTGGGCCGGCGGAGGTGATGAGGGTCAGTTCGGTCACGTGGTTGG
>CAZDYO010000094.1:0-7865 GCA_964509555.1 uncultured Acidimicrobiales bacterium | reverse complement strand
GCGCGGCTCTACTGGCTGCTTCCGGACTCGGTCACCTCTTCCCGGCGTTCTTCGCCATTGCGTTCACCGTGGCGATGCTCATGGTGCGCCCGGGACGCAGGGCGGCGCGCTGGCTCATGGTCACAGGACCGGTGGCCTTTCTCCTGGCGGCATTCTGGGTGGTGCCGTTCTTCTTGAACCGGGCCTACCTCAACGACATGGGGTGGGGCAAGGAGCGCCGCTTCGTGCAGGCGCTCTGGTCGCGAAGCGGCAGTTTCGGAGACCAGGCATTCCTGAGCAACTCGCCGATGTTGCAGCTGTTCGTGGTGCTGGCCATAGTTGGCGCGGTCATCTCGGGACTGCGTCGCGTGAAGTTCGGTATGGCCATGACCATGGTGGCCATGATGTTCGCAGCGATGTTCGTGATCCTGCCCGAGGGACGGCTCTGGAACGTGCGCATCGTGCCCTTCTACTACCTGGCCGTTTACCTCATGGCCGGCGTGGCCATCTCGGAGATGGCCCAGTCGGTCGGTGCATTCGCCCGCAACCTCATGCCATCGCGTCGCATGGTGTCCGACGGGGTGT
The DNA here is from genome assembly GCA_964509555.1 of uncultured Acidimicrobiales bacterium. Lineage (GTDB taxonomy): Bacteria > Actinomycetota > Acidimicrobiia > Acidimicrobiales > Aldehydirespiratoraceae > SZUA-87. The sequence continues at coordinate 7,301 of CAZDYO010000094.1, read as the reverse complement.
CCGGCGGGCTGATAGTTGCCACGCTGGCCGTCACCGTCGTGGCGCTCGGGTTGCCGCTGCGGTCACTCCCCTTCGGCCACTACGACACGGCCACCGGTGCCTACAACTGGATGGGGCTGAGCACCAAGCAACTCAATCTCGGACCGGGATGGGTGGAGTACAACTTCCGCGGATACGAGGACAAGGCCGCGACCGCATCCGGCGGAGGCACACTCGAATACACCGACATGGTGGCCACCATGGAAAAGGTGGGCGAGGAATTCGGCTGCGGCCGGGCGCTCTGGGAGTTCGACGCCGGTCGGCTCGGGTCCTACGGCACCCCGATGTCCCCGATGCTTCTTCCCCACTGGACCGACCGCTGCATCGGGTCGATGGAGGGTCTCTACTTCGAGGCGTCCGCAACCACGCCCTATCACTTCCTCATGCAATCCGAACTGAGCGCCGCCCCGTCGAGGGCCCAACGCGACCTGCCCTACACCGGACTCGACGTCGCCACCGGTGTCGACCATCTCCGGGTGTTGGGCGTCAGCTACTACATGGCATTCTCCGAAACGGCGGTAGCCCAGGCCAGGTCAACCCCCGGCCTCACCGAGATCGCCACCTCAGGGCCCTGGGTCGTGTTCAAGGTCGAGCAATCCTCGCTGGTCAGCGGCCTGTCGCAGCTGCCTGTCGTGGTCGATGGGGTTGATGCCGGCGGAGAGGAATGGCTTATCCCGAGCGTCGGCGACTTCACCGCATCTGGAGACATCCCGTTGGTGGCGGCCAGTGGCCCCGACGACTGGCCGCAGGTGTCACTATCGGATCTGGCCTCGGACGACACCGGATACCAGCAGGCACTCGAGTCGGGTGACAGGGCCACCATCATGCGGTCCCTCGCCGCGGCGTTGCCCGCATGGCTTCCTTCCGACCCGGTCCAATCTGTCGACATCACCAACATCATCGAGTCGGAGTCCTCGATCTCATTCGATGTCGACCAGCTCGGTACCCCGGTGCTGGTCCGAACCAGCTACTTCCCCAATTGGAAGGTGAGTGGGGCCGACGGCCCGTACCGGGTCAGTCCGAACCTGATGGTCGTGGTGCCGACTTCCGCCCACGTCAATCTCCACTACGGCCGTTCGGGTGTCGACCTGTTTGCGATGATTCTCACCCTCGGTGGCATCGTCGCCCTGTTCTACATGGCACGGGCCGGCGAGGTGGCCCGCGGTCGGGCGCTTTGGGACTTGACCGACCGATTCACCACCGACCTTCCGGGGCGCGATGAGGTTGTCGAGTCTCTGCGATCAGGGGAGATGGGCTCCGATGACGTGGCTGAGCTGAAGCGACGCGTTCGTTCGAATTTCGCTTCGGTCGAGATGGGCATCGGCATATCGGTCCTGGGTATCGCATCATCGCTGGTGCTCTCGGTGTTCATCGCCGAAAATGCGGATGCCGCCGTGTCCTCGATCATCGTGTGGGCACCGGCTGCTCTGGGGTTGGTGGCCCTCGTGTTCCGTTTCGGCCCCGAGATGATCTCCGGACTCCTGTATGAGCGTCGCGTTCTGGCTCCGGCCGCCCTCATCTCCGACCTGATGTCAGGGGTCGATCCAGACGCTGATTCGGTCACGTGAACGCGAGGATCCTGGAGCCGGGCCGTGTCACAAGGGCACCGGCCCGCAGGTTCATCCTTGCTGGGGCAACAGCCACGGCGATCGACATCCTCACAGCCGTGGGGCTTGCCCATGCCGGGCTGCCCCGGGTGCTGGCCGACATCCCCGCTCTCGTCGGGGCTTCATTGGTGTCATACGCGCTACACCGTCGATTCACCCTTCGTGGAGACAACCTTGATCGGTGGATCCGCAAACCGGCGGTGTTCATCTCGGTGGCGTCGATCGCGGCCACCGTCGACCTCGTGGTCTTTGTCCTGCTCACCGGGATGTCGGTGTGGGGCGCCAAGATGGCGGCCATCATCGTGGCCGCGACGGTCAGGGCCATTGCCCATCGTGCGATTCTGTTCCGGGCGGTTCGTCACGACCAGGGGGCACCCTCCAACCGATTGAGGGCCGAGGGGTCAGTCAGATTCTCGGTTGTCGTACCGGCCTACAACGAAGAAGACAGAATCGAGGCCACCATTGCCGAGATCCGAGCCGGGCTTGCAGAACTCAGCCTTGCCCGGCAGCTCGAGATCATCGTGGTCGACGACGGCTCACACGACGACACCAGCGCAGCGGCGGAGCGTGGCGGAGCCGACACGGTGATCACCCAACCCGGCAACCGAGGCAAGGGAGCGGCGGTTCGCGCCGGGGTCAACGCGGCCACGGGCTCCACGGTGGCTTTCACCGATGCCGATCTCGCTTATCCGCCGCATCAGTTGATGAAGTTGCTCGAGCTGGTGGAGTCCGGTTGGGACGCGGTGATAGGAGATCGTTACCACCCCGACACCATCACCGTCACCGAAACTTCACGGCTCCGATCCGTCGGGAGTCGCGCCGTCAACATGGCCACCAACATCCTGCTTCTGGGCAATTACCGGGACACCCAGTGCGGATGCAAGGCCTTCCGTTCCGATGTTGGCCGGATTGTCACCAGCGCCGGAATCATCGACGGTTTCGCTTTCGACATCGAGGTGCTGCATCTGGTCGAGCGATACGGCATGAGCCTCTGCGAGGTTCCAGTCGAGGTTGTCAACAGCGAGACATCCACGGTGAGCGCTTTGAGAGACGGAATTCGGGTGGCTGCCGACATCATCCGCATCAAGCATCGATCCCGCCGGGGCGGCTACCCGAGCCTCGAACCGGGGGCGTTGCCACCGTCAGGGTCTGCGATCAAGTAGTGAACCATCCGGCCCCAAGGGGCGGGGTCGAAACTAGATTCTTGGCCGTGACAGACTTCGGCAAGATATTCAAGGCCTACGACGTTCGAGGCACCGTTCCCGATCAGCTTGATTCCGACGGTGCCCGCGCCATCGGCGGGGCGTTCGCCAGATTCGTCGGATCGAAGGGGCATACCTCGATCGTGGTCGGCCGCGACATGCGGCCTTCGGGTGAGGAGTTCGTGGCCGCGTTCACCGAGGGGGCACTGGACCACGGTGTGGATGTGGTCGACATCGGGCTGTGCGCCACCGACATGATGTACTACGCGTCCGGCTTCCTCGACATGCCCGGTGCGGTGTTCACCGCCTCCCACAATCCCGCCGGCTACAACGGAATCAAGATGTGCCTGGCCAAGGCGGCTCCGATCGGCGCCGAGACCGGCCTCGATCAGATTCGGGCCATGGCCGAAGACGGCCCCGACCCGGCCGCCGTTCGCGGCACCCGCACCGAACGAGACATGCTCGACGGTTACGTCACCCATGTTCATTCATTCGTCGACACCTCGGCGCTGGCCCCTCTGAAGGTTGTTGCCGACACCGCCAACGGCATGGGCGGGATGGTCGTACCGGCCGTGTTCGCCGGTCTTCCACTCCAACTCGATCACATGTACGCCGAACTCGACGGCACCTTCCCGAATCACCCGGCCGATCCGATCCAACCGGAGAATCAGAAGGATCTCATGGCCCGGGTCCTGTCCACCGGAGCCGACGTGGGTCTGGCTTTCGATGGAGACGCCGATCGGGTATTTCTCGTCGACGAGACGGCCCGGGCCATTTCGGGCTCTCTCACCACCGCCCTGGTGGCTCGTTCCATTCTGGCCCGGGAACCCGGTGCGTCGATCATCCACAACCTCATTTGTTCAAAGACGGTGCGCGAGATCATTGAGGAGGGTGGCGGGATACCGGTTCGCACCCGCGTCGGCCACTCTTTCATCAAGGCCAAGATGGCTGAGAGCGGAGCGATATTCGGTGGTGAGCACTCCGGCCACTACTACTTCCGCGACAACTACCGGGCCGACAGCGGTCTCATAGCGGCATTGGTGGTTCTCGAGGCCATGTCCAACCACGGTGGTGGTTTGTCCGATCTCGTCTCGTCGCTCGACCGATATTCGGCATCTGGGGAGATCAACACCGTTGTGCCCGATGCCGCCGAAGTGATCGAAAGGGTGGCCGCTGCCTATTCATCGGCCCACCAGGACCGCCTCGATGGGCTCACCGTCGACATGGGCGACTGGTGGTTCAACCTTCGTCCCTCCAACACCGAGCCGCTGCTTCGGCTCAACCTCGAGGCGGGATCCGCCGAGGAGGTCGAGGCCAGGGTGGCCGAGGTCAAGTCGAGATTCGGCTGACCGCGGACTTCACCCAATCACGCTGTTAACTGGTATTCCCGGCAACCAAGCTCCCGATCGAATGCGAAACACAATGACACTCGATTCCAGACTCCTCGAGATTCTCGCTTGTCCGACCGACAAGGGTCCGCTTCTCTATTTCGCCGATGAGAGTTCGCTCTACAACCCGAGGTTGAAGCTGCGGTATGCCGTGCACGAGGGCATTCCGGTGATGCTGCCCGACGAGGCCGAGACCGTCGACACCGGCGAACACGACCGGCTCATGGCCAAGGCCGAATCCGACGGGATCTCGCCGACGTTCGAGGCCTGAGCATGGCCGGCGACGATCTGCTCGACGCGGTCAGGTTCCTGCCATCGCAGGTTCGCGACATGGCCGTGGCTGCAGCCGACGTCGATGGCCTTCCCGAGAGTTCGGGCATCAACAACGTGGTGATTCTCGGTGTGGGTGCCGGCAGGGTGGCCGGCGACGTGGTGGCCGCACTGGCCGAACTCGACGCAGCGGCACCAGTGGTGGCCACCGGCGCGCGTTGCCCGGCCTGGATCTCCGACCAGACGCTGGTGATAGCCATATCCCAGTCGGGAGACGAGACCGCCACTGTTCAAGCGACCGAACACGCCCTGAAGGCCGGTGCCCGTGTGGTTGCCATCACCTCCGGTGGCCGCTTGGGTGAGCTCTGCACCGAATGGGGTGTGCCCGTCGTCCCGGTCGATCCCGAGGCCGGCCCCTCGGCAGGTGTGGGTGTGGCCGTGGTCCCGGTGCTGGTGATGCTGGAGCGCCTCAGGTTGGCCAGCGGCATGAATCGGATCATTTCCGGAACCGCGGCCCAGCTCGAGCTACGCCATCGAAGCCTGTCCGACGATTCCACAGACATCACTTCCCTGGCCGCGGTTCTCCCGGGTCGGGTGGCCATCGTCACCGGGGCCGGAGCCATCGGAAAGCACGCGTCGCGGCGCTGGGTTCAGGAACTCGATCTGGTCGGCGGGGTGGCCTGCGTTCGTCGTCGAATCCCCACCGGCGCCACCGACATAGCCACCGGCAGGCGTTTGGCCGACGCGACCGCCAACGGTGCGGTGATCATCGTGCTGCGACACGACTTCGAGCCCGCCGGCCTCGACGGTGGAGTGGCCATGCTCGAGGATGCCTTCGATCATGTCCACACCTTCCGGGCCGAGGGAGATGGTCCGCTGGCCCAGTTGTTCGACCTGATCCTCACCGCCGACGCGGTTGCGGCGGCGTTGGCTGCAGGCGGACAAGACTGACGGTTCCGCTTTCTTCAAGGGGTCGAGAGATGCAGATTCTCCAAGGTGTGGTTCGTCACTACGACTGGGGCTCGGAGTCGGACATCCCATCGCTGCTCGGAGTGGCAGCCGACGGCCGCCCTTGGGCCGAACTCTGGTTGGGGGCTCATCCGTCGGCGCCGTCGACCGTGGGAAGCACCGGTACCACTCTCGATGAGCTGATCGGATCCGATCCCGAGAGCGCTCTGGGCAGCGACGTCAACTCCCGTTTCGGGTCGCTTCCGTTCCTGCTCAAGGTTCTATCGGCGGCTGCACCTCTCTCGATTCAGGCCCATCCGAGCCGGTCGCAGGCCATCGCCGGGTTCGAGCGCGAGAACGCCGCCGGCATTCCGATCGACGCCCCGAATCGATCGTTTCGAGACCGTAATCACAAGCCGGAATTGATCTGTGCGCTCACGCGATTCGAGGCGTTGAGTGGGTTTCGCGACCCCCGACTCACCCTGGAACTCCTGGAGACCATCGACACTCCGGCACTTGATCCGGTGCGCTCCCGGCTGGTCGGCCACGACCCGGAGTCACTGGCAGACCTTCTCGAGTGGATGCTCACCCTTGATCGCTCCGAGGCGGCCGCCATGGTCGACTCCGTGGTCCAATCGTGTCGAGTCGGTGGCGGGCCACGATTCGCCTCCGAGCGGGAGATGGCTGTTGAGTTGGCGGCGAGATACCCGGGCGACATCGGGGTTCTCACGGCCCTCCTCCTCAATCGTGTGGTTCTGGCACCCGGCGAGGCCATGTTCCTGGGGTCGGGCAGCCTCCATGCCTATCTCCACGGCACCGGGGTGGAGATAATGGCCAACTCCGACAACGTTCTTCGCGGGGGCCTCACTCCCAAACACATGGATGTCGGGAGCCTGCTCGAAGTGGTCGACGCCCGGCCCGCGGTGCCCGATGTCCAGACGCCGGCGTCGTCATCTCCGATCACCCGATACCGATCGCCGGTTCCGGAGTTCTCGCTGACCAGATATGCGGTCGACGGGACGCTCCCGATCGACCGGGGCCCGGCGATCCTCCTGTGCACCGAGGGATGTGTCCACCTTGGTCACCACACGCTCGACAAGGGCGAGGCCATGTGGGTTCCCGCCGAAGCGGAGCCGGCCCCGGCCGATGGTCGGGGGACACTGTTTCAGGCCGGGGTCGGTTCGACCGACTGACATCGAACGGTCGATCACAACCAGCGGTGGCTGTCATACACTCAGGCTGCGGGCTGTCGTGAGATGGTGTCAGTTGACCCCGGCCCCGGAACCAACCACCCCACACAGGAGGGCCATCATGGCCATCAACGACACCTCCGGCGACTTCAAGGTCGCCGACCTTTCGCTTGCCGGATTCGGACGCAACGAGATTCGCCTGGCAGAAAATGAGATGCCCGGGCTCATGGCCCTTCGGGCCAAGTACGCCGACGATCAGCCACTCGCCGGGGCCCGCATCGCCGGGTCCCTCCACATGACCATCCAGACCGCCGTGCTGATCGAGACACTCAAGGTGCTTGGTGCCGACGTCCGTTGGGTGAGCTGCAACATCTTCTCAACCCAGGATCATGCTGCCGCGGCCGTTGCCGTCGGTCCCGACGGCACACTCGACTCGCCCAGGGGCACCCCGGTGTACGCCTGGAAGGGAGAGACCCTCGAGGAGTACTGGTGGGCCACGGAGCAGTTGTTCCACTGGCCCGACGGTGGCGGCCCAAACCTGATCCTCGACGACGGCGGTGACGCCACCATGCTGGTCCACAAGGGCCTCGAATTCGAAAGGGCCGGAGCCATTCCCGCCACCAGTGAGGATGATTCCGAAGAGTGGGGAGTGTTCCT
>CAZDYO010000093.1:0-7878 GCA_964509555.1 uncultured Acidimicrobiales bacterium | reverse complement strand
TTCTCCGGAGGGACTGGAGTGCAGCCGGGTGCTCTTCCGATCTGACAACCCCGACCACAGACAGGATCAACGGCAGTTCGTAGGCGATCAGCTGGCCGGTGGCTCGGAGGCCACCCATGAGCGAGTATTTGTTGGCCGAACCCCAACCGGCCATGAGGATGCCGATCACCGACACCGACGACACTGCCATGGCCAGGTAAATGCCGAGGTCGCTGTTGATGAACCAAGCATCGGGACCGCCGGGCACCACCACCACCAACAAGAAGGTGGACATGAGGATGACGAAGGGCGCAGCCGCGAACACGAACCGATCGGCCTTGCGGGGGAAGATGTCTTCCTTCTGCAGGAACTTGCCGACCTCGGCAAGCAACTGCAGCGAGCCGTAGGGGCCGGTCTCCATGGGCCCGAGGCGGCTCTGCATGAAGCTCACAAGCTTGAAGAGATGGACGTAGACGAGGGTGCCGGCCATCAGCAGCACCGCTGCCAGACCACCGACCACACGCAACGATGTGGACTGCCAATATGCCAACTGGCTCAGGATCATCACCGGTCTATGTCTCCCAGGATGAAGTAGAGGCTGCCGAGGATCGTGATGATGTCGGGAACGTATACGCCCTGGAGCAACCACGGGGTGATCGACACGTTGGAAAATGACGCCGAACGGATCTTCACGCGGAACGGCACCAGGTCGCCCTTGGAGACGATGTAGTAGCCCATGGCGCCGAGGGGGTTTTCGGTCTCAACCCAGGCCTCACCGGCCGGCACCTTGATGATGCGCGGGACCTTGGCCATGATCGGACCTGACGGCATCGTGCGCAGCAGCTGATCAATGATGCTGGTGGACTCGCGGACCTCCTGCAGCCGCACCCAGAAACGAGCGAACGAGTCGCCATCCGGGTGGGTCCAGACCTTCCAGTCGGTCTGGTCGTGGACCATTCCGCACGGATTGTCGCGGCGTAGGTCGTAGTCGACGCCCGAGGCCCGAATGTTGGCCCCCGAGAGACCGTAGGAGAGCCCCACATCGGCCGGGATCACACCAATTCCGCGGGAACGGGCCTGGAAGATCTCGTTGCCCATCACGAGGTTTTCCATCTCGTCGCAGAAGCGACGCATCTTCTTCATGACCTGATGGGTCTCGTCGATCCACCCAGCCGGGAGATCGTCCTTCAGGCCGCCGATGCGATCGAAGTTGGGGTGGAAACGGCCACCGGTAACCGCTTCCATCTGGTTGAGAATGTGTTCGCGATCACGGAATGCGAAGAACACCGGCGTGACCGCACCCACCTGAACGGCCATGTCGCCCAGGAACAGAACCACATTGGCGATACGGCTCATCTCGAAGAGGATCGTGCGGATCCACTGGGCACGCGGCGGGGCTTCGACCTCCATCAACTTCTCGGCGGCCAGGATGAACGGCACCTCGTTGGCGAAGCTGCCCAACCAATCGATGCGATTGATGAGGGTGGTGACCTGCGGGTAGGTGCGAACCTCGGTGAGCTTTTCGTAGCCGCGGTGCATGTATCCCATCACCGGATCGGCCTTGATCACCTGCTCACCGTCGAGCTTCGCGACAATGCGCAGCGTGCCGTGGGTGGCCGGGTGCTGCGGACCGAGATTGAGGGTCATTCCCTCGGACTCGATCTCGACATTCACCCGGGCGTCGGCGGCCTGGGCGGCAATGTAGGAAAGTTGCTGCTGATCCGAAATCGCCGTCATGACTTGGCCTCGTCGTCACCCGGCATGGCCTCGACATCGACAATGCCCGGCCAGGGCCTCACATGGCGGGCCAACAGCGGATAGTCCTTGCGCATCGGGTTTCCCTCGAAGGCTCCCGGTAGGTAGATGTGGCGCAGGCCCGGATGACCGGTGAACTCGATGCCGAACATCTCCCAGCACTCGCGCTCGTGCCAATTGGCTCCCGGGTACACCGGAACCCATGTGGTGACCCGCAGATCATCATCGGGCAGGTCGACCTTGATGGTGATCCCCATGTTGGTGACCACGTTGTTGACGCGGGCGAACACCTGGAAGCGGGTGTCGCCGCCGGCGAAGCCCTGCTCGATGGGTTGTGGATCCTCGGCCTCAACGCCGTCAAGGACCAAATCGACCCGGCTGTCCATGCTGCGGCCGTAGGGCGACGGCATCCAGTCGATGGCGGAAACGAAATTGAAGTAGTGGAATCCCAGCTTGGTGCGCAGCAACCGGGCGGTGTCGAGCCAGGCATCGCGATCGACCCTGACCCAGAGGTCGTCACCGGGGCGGATGTGGGAGCCCACGACGCCTTCGCCGAGATCGGCGGTGATGGAGGCCAGCAGTTGTTCCCTGGCCTCGTCGGTGGCGGGGACCGCTTCTTCGTCGGTGGTGTCAGCTGACGACAATCGGCTCACCCCTCCACTTCTCTGACATGTCCTCGTTTTGTATCCGCTCCTGAAGCATCACGATGCCCTCGAGAAGGGCTTCGGGTCTGGGCGGACAACCCGGCACGTAGACATCGACCGGGATCACCTGATCGACGCCCTTGGTGACCGAGTAGGAATCCCAGTAGGGGCCGCCACAGTTGGCGCATGATCCCATGGAGATCACGTACTTGGGCTCGGGCATCTGTTCGTAGAGGCGCTTCACCGCCGGTGCCATCTTGTCGGTGACGGTGCCGGAGATCACCACCAGGTCGGCCTGACGGGGGCTGGCGGGCAGCGGGATCACACCCAGACGCATGACGTCGTAGCGCGGCGACCCGAAGGCGGCCCCCATCTCGATGGCGCAGCAGGCAAGACCCCATTGGTAGACCCAAAGGGAGTACTTGCGGCTCATGTTCAACAGCGTGGTGAGGGGCTTTGGAACCTTCCCCGATTCGACTAGACCCACCGGAGCAACCCCTTACGCCAGGCGTAGAACAGCCCCAGCAACAAGATGAAGATGAAGATGCCCATCTCGATGAGGCCGAAGGCCCCGTAGGTCTCGAGGCGTATCGCCCACGGGAAGATGAACACGGCCTCGACATCGAACAGGACGAAGAGCAGGGCGAAGATGTAGTAGCGGATGTTGGCCTGCGACCACATGTCGCCCGTTGGGTCGACACCAGACTCGTAACTTTCGAGTTTCTGGGTGGTGGGATTATCGGGTCGCAGGATTCGGCCAAGACCAAGGAACGCCGCAACGAGGGCGACGCCGATCAGGCCAAATATTCCGACTGTGAGATAGCTACGGAGGAAGTCCGACACGGGGTGTGAGCCTACTAAGGGATCTTCTGACCAAACAAAGCCGGTTGTGTGACACTTCCGGCGCCGGAACGCTATCCCGAACTCGCGGGGATCACCCGGATTCTTGTCAAGTCACCCCATCAGATCGGTGGATCTTGCGAGAAGATCGGCCCCCGAGCGATGAAACCGGGTGGCGAGCGCCAGATTCGTGGTGGCCCGGACCACCCCCGGTTCACGCAGCACCAACTGCAGAACCTCGTGAAGATGGGCGTTGGATCGGGCCACGATTCGACACAGAAGGTCGCCCGGCCCGGTCACCGCAAACACTTCCAACACCTCAGGAATCGATTCCAGAAGCGCCACTATCCGGGCATCGGCGTCCTGATCGATCTCCAGGGTGGTGAAGGAAAGGACCGACCATCCGGCCCGATCGAGATCGATGTCCGGGCCGTGGCCGGTGACCACCCCCGACTCCTCAAGTCGCTGCAGACGTGCCTGGGCCGTGCCCCGGGCCACACCGAGTGAGCGGGCCAGCTCCACGATCGGGATTCGCGGCCGCGAGCGCATCTCCGACACGATCCGGCGGTCGAGATCGTCGACAATCACGGCGACGGGTGCTTCGTTGGTGGTGGAGGTGTGGTCAGGCATATTGTTCGGTCCCAGATGGCAGATTCTCGTTGAACCATACATATTGACCAGTGACCTTCATTCTTGTTGACACTTTCTCCCACTTCTGGTTTCACTGACCAGTCAACAGGACCCGTCGATCATCGCGAGAAGGCCCCCATGTCATCACCCCAAGCCCCAGCAGACCGACTCCAGTCGTGGGACTCCATCGAGTTCTGGGTCGGCAATGCCAGAGCCTCGGCGGGCTTTCTCTGCGCGGCCTACGGCTTCGACATCACCGCCTACTCCGGCCCTGAAACCGGGGTCACCGACAAGGCATCGTACCTTCTTGAACAGGGTGGCATTCGGCTGGTCGTCACCGCGGGGCTCACACCCGAATCACCGATCTGGAACCATGTCCGCGACCACGGCGATGGCGCCCACGACCTCGCTTTCGTGGTCGACGACACCGAAGCCACATTCGAAGCCGCGGTTGACCGCGGAGCCCGTGCGGTGCGCGAACCCTACGAACTCACCGACGAAGCCGGCACGTTGCGGCTGGCAGCGATCGCCACCTTCGGGGAGACCCAACACACGCTCGTGCAGCGCGACGACTACCGGGGCCACTACTGCCCCGGCTTCTCTCGCGACGGTCTACCCACGTCCCCTCCCGGACCCGAGGTCGGCCTGCAGGCCATCGACCACGTTGTCGGCAACGTCGAGGACGGCCGACTCGACGAGTGGGTGTCGTTCTATGAGGACGTGATGGGGTTCACCCAGCTTCGCAGCTTCGACGAAACCCAGATCCGTACCGAGTATTCCGCGCTCAGGTCGACGGTCATGTGGAACGGCAACAACGTGGTGATGCCGCTCAACGAGCCCGCCGAGGGACTGCGCAAGAGTCAGATCCAGGAATACCTAGACACCTACCGCGGCCCCGGGGTCCAACACCTCGCCTTCCGCACACCCGATGCCGTCGCCACGATCTCCGCGTTGCGCAACCGCGGCATCCGCTTTCTCGAAGCTCCCCCTACCTACTACGCCGATGTCCGCGATCGGCTCGGGTTCCTTGACCTCGCCTGGGACGACATCGAACGGCTCGGCATCCTGGTCGACCACGAGCCCAGCGGCTATCTGCTCCAGCTCTTCACCGAGCCGATCACCGACCGACCGACCGTGTTCATCGAACTCATTCAACGTGGCGGCGCCACCGGCTTCGGAGAGGGCAATTTCAGGGCGTTGTTCGAAGCCATCGAGCGCGAACAAGAGCGCAGAGGCCACCTGTGAGCAAAACTGCCTCCATGGCAGCAGGGGTTCCGGACACCCATCTTCCGCTCGGTGTCGGTTCCATCGACGGCGGTCCGCCCACGCCGTTGTGTCTCACCGACAACCGGGTGATCCGTCTCGGTGGGCTGGCCGAGCCCGGTGGGCCCGACCTCCCCCATGGCGTCCTCGACGCTCAAGCCCTCAACTCCCCGACCCTTGATCCGATCCTCGGCGCCGGCCCCGAGGCATGGGCGGCCCTGCGAAGTTGCCTGCTCGAACTGGTCAACGATCCGAGTAACGCCGATCAGCTCGACGCGGTCGCGGTGCCCACGGATCGGGTGGCAATGACACTCCCGTTCACCGTCGCCGACTACGTCGACTTCTACAGTTCGCTGCATCACGCCACCAACGTGGGACGAATCTTTCGTCCCGAAGCCGAGCCGCTGCTGCCCAACTGGCGCCACCTGCCGGTGGGCTACCACGGCCGCTCGGCATCGATAGCGGTCTCGGGAAGCAGAGTCCATCGTCCTTGTGGACTTCGTCTGGTCGATGGAATCCCCCGATTCGGTCCGTCGCTGGCGCTCGATTTTGAACTCGAGGTCGGTTTCGTCGTCGGCGTCGGCAACGAGGGTGCCCCCATCCCCACATCCGACTTCGCTGACCACGTGTTCGGCCTGTGTCTGGTCAACGATTGGTCGGCCCGCGACATCCAGTCGTTCGAATACCAACCCCTCGGTCCATTCCTGGGCAAGAGCTTCCACACCTCGATCTCACCATGGATCACCCCGCTGGCCGCACTCGACGACTTCCGCGTGCCCTCACCCGGTTCCGGCGAGGAACCCGCCGGCTACCTGCGCAGCCGCGATCCCTGGGGATTCGACCTTCAGCTGGAAGTCGGGATCGAAACGCAGAAGATGAGGGGGCTCGGTATCGCCCCCATGACCCTGAGCCGCACCTCATTCGCCGACATGGCCTGGACACCGGATCAGCAGCTCGCCCACCTCACCGTGAACGGGTCCCGGGTGAGGACCGGCGACTTCTACGCCTCCGGCACGGTGTCGGGTCCGGCCCCCGGGCAGGAGGGCAGTCTGCTCGAGCACACACACGGTGGCCTCGACCCGGTGGAACTGCCCGACGGCACCGTGCGCACCTACCTGCTCGACGGCGACCGCGTCACGCTGTCGGGCCGCGCCCCCTCCAACCCTGCCGACAACCACGCCGATGAACCAGGCTCGCTCCAACTTGGTTCCGTGTGGGGCGTGGTCGTGCCACCGCGCCCCGGCTCGGCACCGACCGTCAGGACAACACCCGATCAAGGAGGCAACTGATGCCCCACTATCGCCGAGTCGGACACATCCCGGCCAAGCGCCACACCCACCACCTGGTCGACGGTGAGCGGCGCTTCGAGGAGTTGATGGGTCACCACGGCTTCGCCGGACCGTCCGCGCTCCTCTACCATCGCCACTCGCCGTCGGCGATCGAAACCATGGAACCGATCCCCGATCCGGTCCACTCACGAACCCTCACCAGCGACCGTCCACTCGTGCCGCGTCACATCCGCACGGCCAAGCTCGACTCTGGTCCTGACCTGGTAACCGGCCGCACCCTGATGCTCGGGAACGACGACGTGGCGATCAGTTGGGTGAGGGCGACTTCCGACAGTCCCCTCTACCGCAACGTTTCCGGAGACGAGATCATCTTCGTCCAGGAAGGTCGACTGCGACTCGAGTCGGTGTTCGGTCCACTGGCAGCCGCCCCCGGCGACTATGTGGTGGTTCCGTCCGGTACCACCCACCGCTGGTTGGTCGACGAACAGCCGGTGTCGGCGCTGGTCATCGAGTCGAGCGGCCACGTCGGTCCCCCCGACCGCTACCTGGGGCCCGAGGGCCAGTTCCTCGAACACGCGCCCTACTGTGAACGCGACATCCGCGCCCCCGACCAACCCCTGGTCATCGACGAAACCCACATCGAGGTTCTCGTGAGAGACCGGGCCGGCTGGTCACGCCACGTCCACGCAAACCACCCATTTGATGTCGACGGGTGGGACGGGGGTCTCTACCCCTGGGCCTTGGCCATATCCGACTTCGAACCGATCGTCGGATCGATCCACCAACCACCGCCGGTCCACCAGACCTTCCAGGCCCCGGGCATGGTGGTCTGCTCATTCGTGCCCCGGCTGTTCGATTTTCATCCCGACGCCGTCAAGATTCCGTATCACCACGCCAACGTCGACAGCGACGAGGTGCTGTTCTACTCCGACGGCGACTTCATGAGCCGCAAGGGTTCCGGCATCGGCGCCGGGTCGGTGTCGTTCCATCCGGCCGGGTTCATCCACGGCCCCCAGCCAGGAAGTCTCGAGGCCAGTCTCGAAGCCGACCGGACGGGCGAGACCGCGGTGATGATCGACACCTTCTCGCCGCTCATGGTGAGCGTGGCCGCAAGGGCCGCCTCCGACCCCGACTACCCGGCTACCTGGCTCAGCAGCTGACTTGGTCATCAGCCAACTTGGTCATCAGCCAATCAGCACCAACTGAAGCGCCTGGCTACCGACGCCCGGACCGACAGCACGCCGGAGCGTCAGGCTTTGGGGAACGGCACCACGTGGCGTGCCAGCCATGCTGCCAGCCCTGCGAGCATGGTGCCCGGGAGGCTGCGGGCCGTGATGGTCGAGAGCTTTATGAGGAACCCGACCGAACGCCCGCCCGACACCGATGTGACCTCGACCAGCACCGCAAGAACCCCGAGTGTGGTGATGATCACACTGATGATCGCCACCGACTTGCGCAGCGCGGGCACCACGTCTTCG
>CAZDYO010000092.1:0-7879 GCA_964509555.1 uncultured Acidimicrobiales bacterium | reverse complement strand
CCGTTCGGCACGCAGCATCACCGACAAGCGCGACCGGATCATCTTCATACCCGACCGCGGAGACCTTCGCATACGTCAAGCCAGATCGGTCGTCCTGCAGACACTCGGTCATTTCGCGCTCGATCATTCCGACACCAACGATTTCGGTGACTACCTGCGTCAGAGGATCGAATCGAACTATTTCGCGGCGGCCGTCCTGGCCCCCGAGAAACCGGCCGTCGAATTCCTGCGCGAGTCCAAGGTCAGCGGTGACATTTCGGTGGAGGACCTGAAGGAACTGTTCTACATCTCCTACGAGATGGCCGCCCACCGTTTTACCAATCTGGCCACCGTTCACCTTGATATTCCGTGTCACTTTCTTCGCACGGACAGCGAGGGGGTAATCAGCAAGGCCTACGAAAACGATGGCACGGCTTTTCCGGTGTCGTCCGATGGAGGCCTGGAGGGGGAGCGGGTGCCTCGCCAGTGGGGGGCGCGGCAGGCATGGAATGCCGAGGGCTCATTTCTCATGCACACCCAGTACACCGTCACCGACGAGGTCGAGAACTTCTGCGTCACGTTCATCGAGACCCAAGGCGACCGGATACCCCACGCGATCAGCCTCGGAACCACTGCCGAGCACGCCCACTATTTCCGGGGTTCCGACACGCTCAGGCGCGAATTTGCCAGATCACGCGAGATTGAAGCCGACCCGCGGCTGGTTGAGCGATGGAGCGCGCGCGCGTGGCCATCAGCCGCCGAACGCAGCCACGTGCTGTCGGCGCTTCCCCCTTCGGATCGGCTGTTCACCCCGTTTCCGGGCATCGACCTGACCGACGTGTATCGCTTCCTCGACCGACAGCAGCGTCGCCGTCGCTGACGCACTCAGTTGGCGAGAACCACCAGATGGTCGATCGCCGAGACCGCGACGTGGATGGTGGCCCTGAGGGGATCGTTGGTGGACACGGCAATGAAATCGCTTCCCACGGCCCGAAGATTCCCCCGCGCACTTTCGTTGCCGGCAGCAGCCAGCACCGGCGGTCGATCGGCGGCGAGTTCGGCCAGCGCGTGGATCATGGTGAGATCGAAATGGAGAGTTCGATCCTGGCCGACGGTGATCTCGTCGGGAGCCGAGCGGACGATGGCGATCCGGTCGAGAGGGATGACAACGTCGCCCAGATTGCTTTCTCGGATGATGGCGAAATCGGCACCAATGGCGGCGACGATGCCGTTGGTTCGGCGACCTCCGAGTGTGGATGCCGAGACGCGCCTTCCGGCTTCGGCATGATCGGCGAGAATGTCGGCCATCGCAGCAGATTCAGAGGCTTGGAGACGCAGCCACGACTCGCGCGAACGCTCGGCGGCCGCCCGATCGACCGCACCCTCGGATATCCACTGGGCCAGCCCCGACAGCGGATCTGTGTCGGAGAGAACGTTTGGTTGAGAATCGCCGTGGTGAATCTGGTTCACACGGGAACAGACTAGCGGTAGCCTCGTCACAGCCACATGACCGACACATCACTGACCATGAGAATCTCCGGCCGCAACCTCCTTGAGGCGCTGCTTGGCGAGCATGATCGGAGCCTGCGTCTGATAGAGAGGTCATTCCCCGACAACGGCATCACCGTCCGGGGAGACGAAGTCCACATATCCGGCCCCGATAGCGACCGGGTCAGGACGTTGTTCGAAGAGCTGGTGACCGTGGTGGAGAGCGGCCAGCGGATCGACGATGCCACCATCGACCGGGCGATATCGATGGTTCGGGCCAATGAGAATCCCTCAGAGGTTTTCGCCCACGAGATACTTCATGCTCCCCACGGGCGCGTCATCCGCCCGAAATCGGTCGGCCAGAAGCGCTACGTCGAGGCCATCGACAACAACGTCATCACCTTCGGAATTGGCCCCGCCGGCACCGGCAAGTCATGGCTCGCAGTGGCCATGGCCATTCGGGCGCTCCACGCCGGAGATGTCGAGCGCATAATCCTCACTCGCCCCGCGGTCGAGGCCGGCGAGCGCCTTGGCTTTCTACCGGGCGATCTCATGGCCAAGGTCGACCCGTATCTACGGCCGCTCTACGACGCACTCCACGACATGGTTGGCAACGACGGCGTCGATCGGCTGACCGAGCGAAACCTCGTCGAGGTGGCCCCACTGGCATTCATGAGAGGCCGCACACTCAACGCGTCGTTCATCATTCTCGACGAAGCCCAAAACGCCACACCCGAGCAGATGAAGATGTTTCTCACCCGGATCGGGTTCGGTTCCAAGGCCGTGGTCACCGGCGACATCACCCAGCTCGATGTCCAGAACAGCAGAAGTGGGCTTGGTGGATTGCAACCGATTCTCGGCCCGATTCCCGGCATCAGCTTCGTTCATCTCACCGGACGCGACGTGGTGCGTCATCGGATCGTTCAGGACATCGTCGATGCCTACGAAAAGGCCGGCGACCGCAAACCCGCCGACCGATAGAGAGTTCCGATGCCTCCCACGGTCGTGGTCACAAACGAGCAGGACGAGATCAGCATCGACACGGCCCGGTGGGGCCGCCTCGCGTCCGATGCGCTGGTGGCCAACGGTGTCCACCTGGGGGAACTGAACCTCCTGTTCGTCGACGAGTCCGAGATGCACCGGCTCAACCTGGCCCACATGAATCGCGACCGGCCCACCGATGTCTTGTCGTTCCCTCTTGACGGAGCCGATGGCGATGGCCCGGGCATCGAGGTACTCATCGGCGACATCGTCGTGTGTCCTTCCTACGCGGCAAGGCAAGCCCCGGAACACGCCGGCGAGCTGTCCCACGACGGGTCACTCGACGACGAGTTGGCCTTGTTGGTGGTCCACGGAGTGCTGCATGTGCTGGGGTGGGATCATGAAGACCCGGTCGAGGCCCAGAAGATGAGCCAAGCCGAACAATCCATGCTCACGGCCCACCACAAGTCGTGACCCCCCCACCGCCACCTGGTTTTGTGAACGTTTGGAGTCCCATATGGGACTCCAAACGTTCACAAAACCAGGTGGGGGGGTGCTGATGGAGGCGGGGCTTTGGGCTGGGTCCGCGCTGTTGGTTGTGCTTCCGCTGCTTGCCGGTCTCGTGACCGCTGCCGGCGCGGCCCTCGATGCGGTAAGCCCGGTTAGAGCCGACGCCATGGCCGAAGACGGCCTGGCCGGCGCGGCGACTCTGGTTCTCGTGCTGCGTTCAGCCTCCTCGGTGATGGCGCTGCTTCGGCTCACCCGGCTTGCCCTCGTGGCCTCCTACGTTGCGGTCCTGTCGGTGATCGTGCTCGACAGAGCCGGCATCGGATGGCTCTCGATCGCTCTCGTCGCCTACTGCTCGGCGACCTTCCCGATAGTGGAGACCATCCCGCGAATCTGGGCCGGAAACCATCCCGATCAGGCTTCCCGTCGTCTCGCCCCCGTGGCACGAATTCTTCACGGCCTGCCCCCTACCCGTCTCCTGAGCGGACTGATCGAAGCGCTGTTCCGCCGGTTCCGGGTCCCCGACGGGGTCGGCATGGTTGTGTCAGAAGACGAGTTGATCGCGCTCACCGAAGAGGCAGCTGCCGGCGATGAGATCGAAGACGAGGAGCGCGAGTTGATCGAGTCCGTGTTCGCCCTCGGCGACACGGTCGTACGGGAGGTGATGGTGCCCCGCACCGACATGCTCACGGTCACCTCCGAGGTCAGCGTCTCCGATGCGCTCGACTTCGCTCTCCACCACGGCCTGAGTCGCGTGCCGGTCACCGGCGAGGATGTCGATGACATAGTCGGCGTGTGCTTCGTCAAGGACCTGGTCAGGTCGGAGCGATCGGACGCCGGCGAGAGTTCGGTCGTCGCGTTGATGAGACGGGCACGGTTCGTTCCCGAGACCAAGCACGCCCACGAACTGCTGCGCGAGATGCAGGCCGGCGAGCACCACATGGCCATCGTGGTCGACGAATACGGCGGAACCGCCGGCTTGGTGACTCTCGAGGATCTGATCGAGGAGCTCGTGGGTGAGATTGTCGACGAGTACGACCATGAGGAACCCATATGGGAGACCCTGGTGGGTGGCGATGTGAGAGTCCACGGGCGCATGCCGGTCGACCAACTCAACCATCTGGTCGGGGCGGCGCTGCCCGAGGGAGATTGGGACACCGTGGGCGGGTTGATCTTCGACAATCTCGGCCGAGTCCCCGAAGTTGGTGAGGGGATCGAGTCGGGTGGTGTGAGACTCGTGGTCGAGAGAATGGAAGGCCGCCGGATAACTCGTGTTCGGTTGACGCCTCCCGAAACTACCGACCCGCAATCGCCGGTGGAGGAATTGTCATGACCGAGTTTCGATCCGGGTTCGTCACCCTCGTGGGACGACCCAACGCCGGCAAGTCCACCCTCCTCAACCGGATTCTGGGGGAGAAGGTTTCGATCGTTTCCGACAAGCCACAGACGACCCGCACACAGGTGCGAGGTGTTCTCACCCGCCCGGATGCGCAGATCGTCTTCGTCGACACCCCGGGTATTCACAAACCTCAGTCGGCGCTCGGCACCAGCCTCAACGCCACCGCCAAGGAAGCCACCTCGTCGGTGGACGTCGTGTGTTTCGTGCTCGACGCCACCGCGCCCTACGGTCGTGGCGATCGCTTCATCACCTCCGGCCTTCCCCGAGGGTCAGTGGTCGTTGTCACGAAGACCGATATCGCCGGACCGCAGCAGGTGCTCAAACAACTCGAGGCCACTGCCGACCTCGAAGCCGATGCCTGGTTCCCGGTCTCCGGTGTCGACGGCTCCGGTGTCGATGCCCTGGTCGACGAGTTGTGTTCCCGGCTTCCCGTCGGTCCGAAGCTCTACCCCGACGACATGATCGCCGACGTTCCCGACGCGTTCTGGGTCGCAGAGTTGGTACGCGAGCAACTACTGGCGGTCACCAGGGACGAGCTTCCCCACTCGATCGCCACGCGAGTAACCGAGTGGGATTGGCCCCGGATCAGATGCGAGATCCTCGTCGAGCGCGAGTCCCAGAAGGGAATCGTGATCGGGAAGAAGGGCGCCAATCTCAAGGCCGTCGGAACCGCGGTGCGCCGTCAACTCCGGGAGGGGGCCTTCATCGAATTGTTCGTGAAGGTCGAGAAGAATTGGCAGCAGCGGGCCGAGAGCGTCGAACGTCTCGGCTACTGATTGGGACGTTCCACGTCAACGGGCAGGACCGGGTCGTCGTCCGTCTCCTCGCCGTACTGCTCCGCATAGACCAACCATTCCCTGAGCCAGTTGCGGTAGGCCATCTCGTCGATTTCCCCGGTGATGGGATCCTCGGCGTCGGTGGGCAGGGGAGGTGCGGAGCGTCTTGTCGGGAGTGGGGCTGGAGGCGGAGTCGGATCAACGATGGCCCGTGGTATCGGGTTGGGCTCGCTGAAGGGATTGGGCAATGGCAGGTCGCTGTCCCGTCGGGCGGCGAACTGGGGCAAGGTGGGCAGGTCCTCGAGGCGCTTGCGCATTTCCTCAAGAATCGCGGTGGGACTGTCGAGGTCGACGGTGTCGGCACCGCGCGCGAGCCGCCTTCGACGCAATATCGTCATGGCCAGTGCAAGGCCGATTGCGACCGCAACCAGCCCGAGTGAGGCCGCGACCGTCATGTCCGGTGTACCCACGATGGCAACGTCGAGCCAAGTCCACTCACTCACAGTGTCTTCCATCGGCAGAAACCCGCAGAATGTCAGTGATTGTCGGTCGGGGACGGGGCTGGTCAGCCGGTCTCCGGCTGGGAGTCTTCTTCTCTGAGTTCGCGCAGGAACGCCTCGGCCTCCGACCTCTCCCGGGTGCGCCGCATCGGTGGAAGCGAGTTGATGAGTTCCCACCGATAGCTGCGTGCGGTGGCCAGCCTCGGGTCGAGCACCGCCACCACGCCGCGATCGCGCGTGGACCGGATCAACCGTCCGGCACCCTGGGCCAGCATCGTGGCCGCCTTGGGCAGATCGATGACCCGGAATGCCGCGCCGCCGGCCCGTTCACGACGTGCCTGCAACACCGGATCGTCGGGCCTAGGAAACGGAAGACGATCAATCACCACAAGGGTGCACGTTGATCCCGGCGCGTCGACCCCCTGCCAGAACGAAATCGTGGCGAAAAGTGATGTCTCGGGTTCGTCGATGAACCTCTCCAACAGTTGAGCCTTCGACCCCTGGCCCTGAACGATGATGTCCCAAGGCATCCGGGGCTGAAGGTAATCGGCGGCGTCGCGCATCGCTGCCCAACTGGTGAACAGCGCCAAGGTCCGGCCACCGGCTGCCGACATGAGCATTTCGATCTCGTTGATCTTGGCCTGACGGCTGTCGCTGCTCCGTGGATCCGGCAGGTCGGTCGGACAGTAGAGAAGCGCATTGTCGGAATAGTTGAAGGGGCTCCCGACATCACCACCGGTGGTGCCTTCGGGCATCCCCACCCCCTCCGACACCGAGCGGGGAAGCGTGGCCGAAGTGAGGATGCCGGTGCGATGCGACCAAATCCTTTCGTTCATCAGTTCGTCGACCGCGATCGGCGTGGAACGCAGACTGGGATTGTTGGACGGGCCGTCGACCCAGATGACATCGTCGTCGGTCGGCCAACGCACGGTGTCGAGATCGTCGATGATGCTGGTGGCGCTCTGCCGGGCGCGGATGGTGCGGGCGGCCACTTCGGTGGGGGCATCATCCGGCACGGCCCGGAGCGCTTGCATCAATTTCTCGACCCGTCCCCTGGCCAACTCGACGATGCCGCCGAGCTCGTCATCGGGCCCATCAGGCAGACGGTTGCCTACCAGCGGCTGGAGGGCACTCGACAGCGTCCTGGCGATGTCCTCCACATCGCCGGTTGAATCCCGGTCGGTGATCACAGCAGCGGCCGTGCGGGCCAGCGCCGAAAGGCGGCCGCCGGAAACGGCGCAGCCGGCTGCCTCGGCCACGATGTCCTCCAGCTGATGGGCCTCATCGATGATCACCACTTCGTGTTCGGGCAGTACCCCTTCGATCATCGCCGCGATCGCATACAAGTGGAGGTTGACCACCAACACGTCGGCCTCGGCGGCGCGACGGCGGGCACGTTCGGCCAGACAACTGTCGCCCGAGGGACACCTCAACGCGCCCGGGCATTCGTCCCGCCCAACGCTGACCAGCCGCCAGGTCTGATCGTCGACTTCGGCCAGTTCGGCCCGGTCGCCGGTGTTTGAGCTGTCGGCGAACTCCCGCAGGCGCTCAACGGTTGCCAGGTCGAGACTGGCTGCATCGTCGGGGATGTCGAGCCGGTTCTGCGGATCGGCTTCGGCCAACCGCTGAAGGCACAGGTAATTCGAACGGCCCTTCAGCACGGCGAACGAAAAGCCGGACTCGTGATGCGACGCAAGAAACGGCAGGTCCTTGTTGGCCAGCTGGTCCTGAAGGGCTTTCGTGGCGGTGGCAACGATGGTGGTCTTGCCGGAGAGCGCAACCGGGATCAGATAAGCCAGCGATTTCCCGGTCCCCGTACCGGCTTGGACAACAGCATGGCCTCCGCATTCGATGGCGTCGGCCACCACCGAGATCATCTCTCGCTGACCCTCACGACGCTCACCGCCACCGGGCAGCGACGGCGTGATGGAATCCAGGAGGTCGAGTGATTCTTCGGCGAGGCTCAAGTGGGACGGGCTGTGAGGTCGCCAACCGCGTTGCGCATGTGGCTACAGGGTAGTTTCCACATGGTGAAGCTCGACGAACTTGATCCCAACAGGATCCCCGCCCACATTGCGTGCGTGATGGATGGCAATGGCCGATGGGCCCAGGCACGCGGGTTGGCCCGCACCGAAGGCCACAGGGCAGGTGAGGATTCGCTGTTCGATGTGGTCGACGGTTGTCTGGAGGCCGGCGTCGAGTGGCTCACCGTCTACGCGTTCTCCACCGAGAATTGGCGCCGCCCGAAG
>CAZDYO010000091.1:0-7914 GCA_964509555.1 uncultured Acidimicrobiales bacterium | reverse complement strand
TGCGCAAGCCGGTGGTTCGTCGTGGTATCGATGCCGACGGGGCACCGGTGTTCGAGGAGGTCGAATGGGATGAGGCATGGGAGGTCGTTGCCGAGAAACTCAGTTCGGTTCGCGCGGCCCATGGGCCCGAGTCGGTTGGCGTGTACCTCGGCAATCCAGCCGCCCATCTGTTGTCGGCATCCACCCACCTGCGTCAGATGGTCAAGGCCCTGGGGGGCCACACGAGGTTCTCGGCCAGCACCGTCGACCAGATGCCCCGTCACGTTGCTTCGGGACATCTGTACGGAGGTGGCCTGATCATCCCCATCCCCGACATCGAACGTACCGACCTGCTGGTGATGCTCGGGGCCAATCCGTTCGAGTCGAACGGCAGCATCTGCACGGCGCCGGGTTTCCCCGATCGCATCGACGCCATGCGGGAGCGGGGGGCCAGGGTCGTGGTGATCGATCCCCGCCGTACCCGTACTGCAGAGCACGCCGACCAGCACATGGCGATCAAACCCGGTACCGATGCAGTGTTGCTGGCAGCCATGATCAATCACCTTTTCGAGATCGGGTTGGTAAACCCGGCCCACCTGGCGGCCATTGTCGACGGCCTCGACGAGCTGCCCACCGCGCTGGCCGGAATGACCCCCGACATGGCCGCAGGCGTCACGGGAGTGGACGCCGACGCGATTCGTACGCTCGCCGAGGAGATCGCCAATGCCGACTCGGCCGCCATCTACGGGCGCATCGGCACGTGCACCGTCGAGTTCGGCACCCTCACGACGTGGCTCATCGATGTGCTCAGCATCGTCACCGGGAACCTCGACCGACCCGGTGGATCCATGTTCACGAGCCCGGCGAGCGAGAGGGTCAGGCCGCCCAGCAAGGGTCGCCCCTACAAGATCGGGCGATTCACGAGTCGAGTCAACAATCGGCCCGAGGTCCAGGGCGAGTTCCCGGTGGCGGATCTGCCCGACGAGATACTCACCCCTGGCGACGGGCAGCTTCGCATGATGGTCACCTTTGCCGGCAATCCCGTGCTGTCGTGCCCCGACGGGGCGCGTATGGATCAGGCGTTCTCCGACCTTGAGGCCATGATCTCATTCGACATCTACATCAACGAAACGACCCGCCACGCCGACGTGATTCTGCCTCCGCCCGGATCACTCGAGAAGAGCCACTACGACATCAGCTTTTACTCGTTCGGGGTGCGCAACATCGCCAACTACTCGCCGGCGGTGTTCGACCACGACGGTCCGAGCGAGGACGACATTCTCGCCAAGTTCACCCTCATCGCCATGGGCATGGGGACCGACGTCGATCCCGCCGTCGTCCATGACCAGTTGGTTCGGGGACTCCTCGAGAGCGAGGTGCGAAGTGACGATTCCCCGGTGGCCGGGCGCGACGTCGACGAGCTCGTCGCGATGGTCGAAGGTCCGACGGGCAGTGACCGGGTGCTTGACGCGATGCTGCGCACCGGCCCCTACGGAGACGGCTTCGGGGCCGAGCCCGAAGGTCTGTCCCTGGACAAGCTTCGCCGAAATCCCCACGGAATGGATCTCGGCCCATTGGTGCCTCGCCTGCCCGGAGTGTTGAAGTCTCCGGGCAATCGAATCAACCTGTGGGCTGGTCCGTTCCTTGATGAGCTGGATCGTCTGCGTGCCCGTATCGACGAGTGGGCTGCGGAGCCGCGCCTGCGTCTGGTGGGTCGCCGACACGTGAGATCCAACAACTCATGGATGCACAATCTGGAGGTGCTGGTGAAGGGCAGGGAACGTTGCACGCTTCAGGTGCATCCCGACGATGCCCGACGTTTCGGGCTGGTCGAAGGTGGCCAGGCCGAGATCAAGTCGCGCGTGGGCAAGGTGGTGGCGCCGGTGGAAGTCACCGACTTGGTGATGAAGGGTGTTGTGAGCCTGCCTCACGGATGGGGACATTCGCTGCCCGGAGCCCAGCTGGAGGTTGCCGGTCGCTACGCCGGTGTCAACACCAACATTCTCACCGACCCCGCACTGATCGACCCGATGTCGGGCAACGCCGTGCTCAACGCGATCCCGGTTGAGGTGGCTCCAGCCTGATCGTTCGCCTCGTCGCAGAAGCAGATCCTCGGATCCCCGATACGCGAACCGGAGGCCGCCATGTGACGACCTCCGGTTCGGTGTGGTTGGAATCGTGTCGCACCCTCCGGAGAGGGAAATGCGGATCAGGCAGCCAACTCGCTGATGCGGTCGCCCTGGAAGCGGATGACCTTCTGGATCGTGGTGAGCACGAACACGATGGCCACCAGGATGACAGCCAAGCCGGTGAGGCGCAGGCCCGGGAGCCAAGCGGTGAAGGCGTTCACGGTACCGATGTCGGCGAGGTCGCTGGCTGATGCGGCGCCGGGTGAGGCCACTGCCGCCGGGTCGACCCCCCCAAGGGTGACGGCGTTGACGATGCCGATGATGAAGGCGGCGATCTCGATCATGAGACCCATCATCATCACCGGGGCGGTGAACTGGCCGGACCACGGCTTCTTGATCTGGATGGCTTCGGCACCGAGCGATGTCTGGACGTCGCGGCCGGCGTCACGCAGGGTGCGGACAATGTTGACGAGCGTCATGGTGATGGCGCCCAGGATCATGCCCATACCCAGGAAGACGAATGCCCCGGAGAGTTGGCTGAGCGTCTTGCCGGTGCTGAGGTCTGAAGCCACGCCGGTCGGTGAGAAGGCATCACCGAAGTTGGTGCCGCCCAC
This sequence comes from uncultured Acidimicrobiales bacterium, assembly GCA_964509555.1. Lineage (GTDB taxonomy): Bacteria > Actinomycetota > Acidimicrobiia > Acidimicrobiales > Aldehydirespiratoraceae > SZUA-87. The sequence goes on along the minus strand of CAZDYO010000091.1, from coordinate 5,192 downwards.
GATGCCGAGGATGAAGCCGACAATGACGGACATGCCGCCCATGCCGAGCATCGGCCATGCCATGGTCTTGGCCATGGTCTGGGGAAGATCGTCGCCCTTGTAGGGAATGGTGTTTTCGAGTTTGGTGGTCATGGTTGCCCCCCTTGGAGCTGAGTTCTGGGTGGTTGAGTTGAGGTCGATGTCGTGGTCGTGTGTCGCGGTCATGATCCCTGCCGGGCTGCGAGGATCTTCGGGATTCCGTTGGCCATGGAGTCACGCCGGTAACGGATGTGACCGAAGATGTTGTTGAGGGCGATGATCACCGACCCCCCGAAAAGGATCGCCATGCCGACCAGACCGAGCGGAGTCGCCCAAGCCACGGTGGCCATCCAGACGCCCTGATCGGCAGCGGTTCCGCCGCCGAAGAAGTCGCCGGCGTTGACACCTGCAACGATGAGGGCGATGAACGCGGCCATGACCGTCATCACTCCCACCGCTGTCACTGCGAGCGGTACAAGTGCTGAACTGTCGCTTGCCGCTCCCTTCTGCTTGCTTGCCATGTTGTTCCTCCTGGCATCCATTTGGTTATCGATGTGCAAGCTGAAACTGCGTTTGTTCCCGTTGGATGCCAAGAATCCAGCATCTGTTGCAATTCGACTCTTGAGACGGTTGCGGTCGTCGTCCCCACCAGTGGGTCGGAGACGTTCGCAAAGAATCGCCGGTCCGTCTACGGTTGGCCCGTGGCCGAACTCCTTTCCCGCTATGCGCCCTGGATCGCATGCTGTCTCAGCCGGGGCACCGATGCGCCACTTCGAGAAGCCGACGTCGAGCAGCTCGTGGCCGAGATCGGCGAGTCGTCCCTGGCCGGCGGCATGTTCGTGTTCAAGCGCGGTGATCGCGCGGCCAAGATTCATGTGGTCCACACCGGCCGCGTCGAGTTGTCGCGCGAGTTGGGCACAAGACGTGTGACTCTTCAGATTCTCCATCCCGGCGACGTGTTCGGCGACGTGCCGGCATTCCTGGGTGAGCGTGAACCCTTCGACGCCCGTGCCGTGGAGGACTCGACCATCTTGTCGTTCGACGTCGATGCTCTGATCCGATTGCTGCAGACCAAGCCGCTGGTGGCCAGACGTTGGTTCGTGTCGTTGGCCGAACGCACCGCCGGTCTCCAGGGTCGGCTGGTCGATCTCCTGGCCGGCGGTCTTGAGTCGCAGTTGGCGTCGATCCTGCTTCGCGAGGCCGACGACGACGGGGTGGTCCACATCACCCAGGGCCAGTTGGCGGAGTTGCTGGGCGTCCAGCGTTCGAGTGCCCAGCGGGTCCTCAAGAGCCTCGAAAATGGCGGGCTCATCGAGTTGCGTTACCGCAAGATCCAGTTGTCCGATCGCACGGCGCTGTTGTCGCTGCTCGATACCGATGATCTGGAATCTTCCTCGGGTTCCGCTCCTGCCTGAGCCAGATCCCAATCGGTGACTGAGGGCGGCTTCAGACTCCCTCAGCGTGGCTACAGGTTGCACCTGTCATTCTCTGCTCATCAACCGGATGAACCGGTTGAACCAATCGCCAATGCGATCCCCCCAACAGAGAAAGACAACCACCATGAAGACCTCAAAGACCAGCGCTGCCGCCGCCATCATCAGCTTCACCCTCGTCGGTGCAACCAGCGCCTTCGCTCTCGGTACCGGCGCCATCTCCACCAACGCCCCCGCTTCCACCCCGACAACCCCAGTCGCTGATGTGGTCGGCGTGGCTGACGTCCAGGCCGCTCCCGTGGCCGCCCCGGTTGTTGCCGCCCCCGCCCCTGCAGCGGCCGCTCCCGTTGCCGAGGTGATCGACACGGTCGCCCCGGCAGCGACCGTCGTGACGCCGGCACCCGCCAAGGCCCCGGCGGTCATGCCTGCCGAGCCCCGGATCTCGGTCGACCGCAGGAGTGCCGAGCCGAACTCGATGGACCCCAAGGGCCCGGAGAATATGGACTCCTCCGACTCCAATGCCGACCGCGCCAATGAAGGTCGGCATGAGGCACGCGATTCCGAGATGAACAGCACCGAGATGAACAGCACCGAGATGAGCGACTCCAGCATGGGCAACTCCGCCGTCGATCCCGTCACCTCGACCCTCGGCTGATCCAAACAGTCCCCCCCCAGGAAATGACGACGCACCCTCCGGCGTCGTCATTTCCGCGCCCGGGCTCGGACGGAATCAACAATTCCGCAAATGGAGCTTTCTCGGGCGGCACCACCAGCCCCGGTGGTTCTGGTTGTATTCAGGGAGGACTCGACACGGGAGCGCCGCGTATGCAGCTTGGAATGGTTGGACTTGGACGCATGGGGGCGAACCTGGTCAGGAGACTGATGTCGGCCGGAATCGAATGCGTTGTCTACGACATCCACCCCGAAGCCGTGGCCGAACTGGCAGCCGAGGGAGCGACGGGCGCCGATTCACTCAGCGATCTCGCCTCGAAGCTCGACGGTCCCCGGGCCGTCTGGGTAATGGTCCCCGCCGGCATCACCGGCAGGGTGGTCGGCGACGTGGCTGATGTGCTGAGCGAGGGCGATTCGATCATCGACGGCGGCAACAGTTTCTATCGTGACGACATGGACCGGGCAGCCGAACTCTCCGGGCGCGGCATCCACTACGTCGATGTCGGCACGAGCGGCGGGGTGTTCGGTCTTGATCGCGGCTTCTGTCTCATGATCGGCGGTGAGGACGACATCGTCCGAAGTCTCGACCCGGTATTTCGGGCCCTGGCACCGGGAGTCGAGTCAGCCGAGCGCACACCGGGGCGTTCGGGAGAGCCGTCGCCATCGGAGCAGGGCTATCTCCACTGCGGTCCCAACGGTGCCGGCCACTTTGTGAAGATGGTCCACAACGGCATCGAATACGGAGTGATGGCCGCGTACGCGGAGGGTCTCAACATCCTGAGCCACGCCGCGGCGGGCAAGACGAACGCCGACCATGATGCGGAAACCGCACCGATGCGAGACCCCGGCTACTACCAGTTCGACATCGACATACCGGAGGTCGCCGAGGTCTGGCGGCGGGGGAGCGTCATCGCCTCATGGCTCCTTGATCTCACTGCCGAGGCGATGGTCTCCGACCCGGTGCTCGATGGCTTCGAGGGTCGGGTGTCGGATTCCGGGGAGGGTCGCTGGACCGCCCAGGCGGCTATCGACGTCGGTGTGCCGGCGCATGTCCTGTCAGCAGCGCTCTTCGAACGTTTCAGCTCACGAGGCGAATCCGACTACGGGGACAAGGTTCTGTCGGCGATGCGCAAGATGTTCGGCGGTCACGACGAGAAGGCAGCCGAGTGATGGAGGGGCAGCGCTCCGACGCTCTGGTCCTGTTCGGCATCACCGGAGATCTGGCAGCCAAGAAACTGTTCACCTCGCTGTACAAGCTCGCCGGTCGGGGCCGTCTTCCCCGGGTGGTGGTGGGGGTGGCCTCCAGCGACTGGACTCTCGATCATCTCCGCAACCATGTGCGCAGCCATCTCGAGCAATCCGAGATCAACCTCGTCGACGAGGTTCTGAACGGTCTCCTTTCATCGCTGCGTTACGTGTCGGGCGACTATCGAAATGCCGACACCTTCAGCCGTCTCGGTGAGGCGTTGGAAGACGTCAGATTCCCCACCTGCTACCTGGCGATCCCGCCGTCGCTGTTCGCGGTCGTGGTGGAGGGTCTGGCTTCGATCGGGCTCAACGGCAACAGCCGGGTGGTGTTGGAGAAGCCGTTCGGTCGTGACCTGGCTTCGGCGGTTGAGCTCAATCGCACCCTTCACGAGCACTACGACGAGGGTTCCATATTTCGGATCGACCATTTCCTCGGAAAGGAACCGGTTCAGAACCTGATGGTGTTCCGGTTCTCGAACAGCATCCTCGAACCGATCTGGAACCGGCACTACATCGACTCCGTGCAGATCACAATGGCCGAGTCCTTCGGAATCGAGGGCCGTGGCCGATTCTACGATCGCGTCGGGGCCCTCAAGGACGTGGTGCAAAACCACCTTCTGCAAATGGTGGCGCTTCTGGCGATGGAGCCCCCGGTGTCCGATTCCCCCGACGCGCTACGCGATGAGAGATCGAAGGTCCTGACCGCGATGCGTCCGTTCGATCCCAAGGATCTGGTGAGGGGGCAATACGAGGGGTACCGCGACGAGGATGGTGTCGATCCCGATTCCGACACCGAGACCTTCGTGTCGCTTCGCACCGAGATCGACTCGTGGCGGTGGGCCGGCGTGCCATGGTACGTCCGGGCCGGAAAGGGTTTACCGGTAACCGTCACCGAAGCTGTTGTCGAGTTCAAGCGCCCGCCCCGTCCGTTGTTCGCCGATCCGGGATGCGACTCCCATCCGAATCATCTGCGTTTCCGAATGAAGCCCGATGGCGTGATCACTCTCGAGATGCAGGCCAAACGGCCCGGCGATGCGCTTCTCAGCCAGACTGTTCCGCTCCGGTTGGTTCACGACACCGATGAGTCCGAGATCCACACGGCCTACGAGCGTCTGCTTGATGATGCCCTCAGTGGCGACCCGCGTCTGTTCGCCCGTCAGGATGGTGTCGAGGCCGCGTGGGAGAACGTCGAACCGGTTCTCAACGATCGCCCACCGGTCATCCCCTACGGGTTCGGCACATGGGGCCCCGAGGCCGCGTTGGCGGTGGCTCCGAGGGATGGTTGGCATGAGACCGAGGAACAGTTGTGAATTCGACCGTTCTCACGGTCGACCTCGGCGGCACGCGGATGCGAGCGGCCGTCGTCGACAGGGAGGGCCGGATACAGCTGCGTGCCGAGGAACCGACTCCCCACCAGTCGGAGTGTCCCACAGCATTCATGTCGTTGATGGATCGTGTCCGCGACAGCGGCGGCGGTCGCGGGTCCTTCTCGTCGGTCGTGGTTGGTGTCCCCGGCCGCGTCGACTACATAGAGGGTCGACTCGAGTACGCCCCCAACCTTCCGCCCGGTTGGATCGACGACCTCACCGCGGCGAACCTTTCGGGTCACTTCGAAGCCCCGGTGTTTCTTGCCAACGATGCCGATCTGGCCGCGGTCGGTGAGGCCTACTTCGGCGCCGGAAGGCCCTACGACGACGTCGTCTATGTGACCATCTCCACCGGTATCGGTGCCGGCGCGGTGTACGACGGACGAGTGTTCCGCGGCACAAGATCACTGGCCGAGGTGGGCCACACCATCATCGCGATCGAGAGACTGCTTGC
>CAZDYO010000090.1:0-8005 GCA_964509555.1 uncultured Acidimicrobiales bacterium | reverse complement strand
CCCGACCTTCTCTGATCAAGTGAACACGATGGATTCCCAGCCCTGCCACGACGATCCGAGGGTGAAGCGAACCCGCGCCCGGGTTCACGAAGCCGCCCTTGATCTGTTGGCCGAGGTCGGGTTCCAGGGGTTTTCCATCGAATCGGTCGCCCAGCGCGCCGAGGTGGCCCGCACCACCATCTACCGCAACTGGTCCACAAAGGCCGAGTTGGTCGTCGACGCGTTCGGCTCCCTTTCGTCCACGTACGAAATCGAGCCGAGCGGCGACGTGCGCTCCGACCTCCTCGCGCTCGTCGGCCACCTGGCTGAAGATCTGCCAGAAGCCCGTTGGGCCTCAGTGATGGCATCGTTGGTGGCCGCTGCCGAACACGACCCGGAACTTGCTCAGGAGAAGCGCAAGCTGATCGCCGAACGCCAACGACCCATCCGTGAAACCCTCCGACGGGCGATCGAGTCCGGTCAGCTCCGCGAATCCACCGATCCGGACGTGGTCATGTCGATGCTGGGAGGCCCGCTCTTCTTCAGGCGCCTCATGACCAACGAACCTCTTGATGATGATTTCGTGGTTCACGTCGTCGACGGCGTGCTCGCCGCGTTCGCGGTGGTCGATCAGGGCTGAGCAGGCACATTCGTCTCATGGCAGCGCCTGAGCCACAAGCCAGTCCCTGAGCTCGACGACATCGCCATCGGCATCGGGTCGACACAGAATCATGAACGGATGGGGGGTGCGAACCGGTGGACCGCCGACCGTCCGGAGTGTGCCGGCACTGATCAGCGGGCCGACGATGTGGAGCCATCCGAGCGCCACCCCATGGCCGTCGATGGCGGATTGAAGAACGACGCTGTAGTCGTTGCTCGTCGCACCGGGAAGGTGGCGGTTGACAACGACCCCATGCGATTCGAACCAACGGTGCCAGTCGTAGCGAGCCGGGTAGCGTTCCTCAAGGTGGATCAACGGGGCATCAAGCAGGTCGACCGGGTCGCCTCCGAGGGATTCGGCCAGGTCGGGAGCGGCCACCGGCACCACGTCTTCTTCGGCGAATTTCGCCCCGCTCAGGTCATCCCAAGGGCCGGGTCCCATGGGGATCCACAGGTCGGCTCCGTCGATTCCAACCTCATCGTCGTTGTCGGATGTGAGGCAGCGCAGGTCAATCTCGGGGAAGGCTGACTTGCAGCGCGCCATGCGGGGCATCAGCCAGAATCCGACCAGCGAAGTGGACGCCGAAATGGTGATTTCGGATCGGGCACTGGAGTGACGCCGGGTTCTGGCGACGCCCTGATCGATACGTGAGAACCCTTCGCGTAGGTGCTCGGCCAGGAGCGCCCCGGCCGGAGTGAGAGCGGCCCCCGATGGCCGACGATCGACGAGCCGCTGGCCCACCGCACCTTCCAGCCCGCGGATGGCGTGGCTCACTGCAGACTGCCCGACCCCAAGTGAATGGGCCGCGGAGGTGAAGCTTCCGTGCCTCGCTACGGCATCGAGGCAACGCAGCCATCGATCAGAGACATGAAAAGAATTCATCTTGCGGTGACAATATGCGGGGATTGATCAGCAGTCAACGGTTCATTATCATCTCTCGCATGAAGAATGTTCATGGTCGCCCCGCCGTCGGCGATGCACCGGCCATCGGTTTCATCGGTCTGGGACACATGGGCCTTCCGATGTGTCGACGTCTCCGCGACGCTGGATACGACGTGGTGGTCCACGATCTGCGTCCGGAGGCGATGGCCGCTGCCGTGGAGTTCGGTGCCCGTGGCGAGCCCGACACGGCGAAACTCGCAGGAGCCGCCGACATCGTCCTGACCTCCCTGCCACGACCCGACCATGTGGTCGCAGCCATGGGAGACTCCGGGGCGCTGGCGGCCATGCGCCCGGGCTCCCTCTGGGTGGATCTCACCACCAACCGACCAAGCTTGATCGAGCAGATGGCGGATGGGGCACCATCAGGCGTGTCGGTGGTCGACTCCCCGGTCACCGGTGCGGTCGACGGTGCCCGCAAGGGTCGGCTCACGCTCTTCGCCGGCGGAGCCGACCACGACCTGGAACGCGCCGCGGCTGTGCTCGGGCATCTCGGGCGTGTCATCCGCTGCGGCCCTCTCGGCACGGGCAACGTCGTCAAGCTGGTCACCAACCAGCTGTGGTTCATCCACGCGGCGGCAATCGGCGAGGCCTTCGCCCTCGGGATGTCGAATGGGGTGCAACTCGATGTGCTCAACGACGCCATCCTCGACAGCGTCGGCGACTCATTCGTCGCCCGCCACGACGCACCGTCGATATTCGCCGGCCACTACGACCCCTCGTTCACTCTTGATCTCTGCATGAAGGACCTGGGCCTACTGGGCGAACTGTCCGGAGAGGTCAATGCTGATCTCGTCATGACATCGGCCGCCCACTCCGTCTTTTCCGACGCCGCCGATCGGTACGGACTCGACCAGGGCGAACTCCACGTGGCCAAGCGTCTCGAAGATGACATCGGCATTTCGTTTCGACTCGATGGAGATTGGATGGCCCCGTGGGAGCAGTGACCGAACTCAAGAACATCATCGATCTCGAGCGGCATCCCCTCGATAGCCCCGACAGCGACGCGTACCGCGAGAGCCTCGGTGCCGCCCGGGCCGGTCTGCGGTCCCACGGGTGTGCCGTGGTGCCAGGGCTCATCACCGGCGATGCGCTGGAGAGAATGCGGTTGGAAGCGCGTTCGATGCTTCACACGACCCATTACTCGACCACCGACATGAACCCCTACTTCTCGCCGCCGGATCCGGCCTTGCCGGCCGACCATCCCGTCAACACCATGCTCGAACGGTCGAGTGGGTTCGTGCCCGCCGACTCGTTCGCCGCCGACAGCGAGATCGGTCTCCTCTACCGGTCATCCGAACTGATCCATTTCGTGGCCGAGGCACTGCTGGTCGACACGGTCCACTGTTTCGCCGACCCTCTGGCCTGCCTAACCATCAATGTCCTCGGTCCCGGTCAACAATTCTGCTGGCACTACGACACCAACGACTTCGCGGTCACGCTGCTTCTCGACGAAGCCGACAAAGGGGGCCGGTTCGAATACATCACCGACATCCGCGGCGAAGCCCACGAAAACTACGAAGCCGTATCCGAGGCGCTCAACGACAACCATCCTGATGTGGTGGCTCTTGACCTGAGCCCCGGCGACCTGCAGATCTTCCGGGGGCGAAACTCACTGCACCGGGTCACCAGGGTGGGACAAGGTTCGCGCCCGCGTCTCGCGGCGATCTTCGCATACACCCTCGAAGCGGGGGTCATCGGGCGGCTCGAACGCACGCACCAACTGTTCGGCCGGGCACTTGCTGTTCACGAGCAAGCTGAGAGGCAGAGGGTGAGGGCCGACTCCCTTCGCGACTAAAAACCGACCTTCCCGCCGGGACCGGCGGTCAGTAGGTGGCATCGGGCATCGATGCCTTGCGACGGGCGATGAACTCCAGTAGTTCGGCATCGATGGCCTCGTCGAGCGGCGGCGCCTCATAGCCGGCCAATAGTTTCTTCCATTGCCCGTTGGCCCGCTGTGCCGAGGTGAGGCCGCCCTCGTCGGACCACTGCTCGAAGCTGTTGTTGTCGGCGGTGGAAGACCGGTAGAAGGCATTTTCGAAATTGGCCAGCGTGTGGGCGTTGCCGAGAAAGTGCTCGCCGTGGGGGTTGGTGCGAAAGGCATCCATGGCCTGACCGTTCGGCGACATGTCGATGCCCCGGGCGTAGACCTCCATCATGCCGAGCTGATCAGCATCAAGGATCATCTTCTCGTAGCCGAACGTGAGACCACCCTCGAGCCATCCAGCCGCGTGGAGCACGAAGTTGACCCCGGACATCATCGTCGGCAGCAGAGTGGACGCCGACTCGTAGGCGGCCTGCGCGTCGGGGATCTTCGATGCTGTGAAGCAACCTCCGGACCGGAAGGGAACCCCCAGCCTGCGAGCCAGAGCCGACATCACGTGCATGGCCTGGCCCGCTTCGGGCGTGCCGAAGGTGGGGGCCCCGGTGGCCATCGACATCGAAGAGGCGAAGGTGCCGAACACCACGGGTGCCCCGGGCCTGACCAGTTGGCAGTAGGCCATCCCCGACAACGCTTCTGCGAGCACCTGCGCAGCCATTCCGGCCACCGTCACCGGCGACATCGCTCCGGCGAGAATGAACGGTGAGATCACGCATCCCTGATTTGCCCGGGCGTATTCGGTGGCTGCGCCGAGCATGGTGGCGTCCCATCGCAACGGAGACGATGCGTTGATCAACGAGATCATGACGGTGCGATCGGCGAGATCGCCACCGAACGCGATGCGGGCCATCTCGATCGAGTCGGCCGCACGCTCCGCAGCGGTGACCGATCCCATGAACGGCTTGTCGCTGTACTTGATGTGGGAGTACACCATGTCGAGATGGCGCTTGTTGATGGGCACGTCGACCGGTTCGCAAACGGTGCCCCCGGAGTGATGGAGCGACGGCAGTGAGTAGGCCAGCTTCACGATGTTCTCGAAGTCCTCGAGAGTGGCATAGCGCCGCCCCTGATCCAGGTCGGTCACGAACGGCGATCCGTAATTGGGGGCGAACACGGTGGCGTTCTCGCCGATGAGTACGTCTCTCGCCGGGTTGCGGGCGTGTTGCATAAAGCTGCGCGGGGCGCTCTCCTGCACTATCCGACGACACAGCCCCTTCGGAAACTTGACCAATTCGGTCTCGTCGTCGACCTCGGCTCCGGCCTCACGCCACAGCTTCAGCGCCGACGGAAACGATTGGAAGGCCACGCCAACCTCCGACAGGATCGTCTCCGCGTTCTCCTCGATCTGTGCCAAACCGGCCTCGTCGAGCATCTCCACCGGTGGGAGGGTGCGGGTGAGATACGGCGGATGAACGGCGGAGGCGGCACTGCGGGCGGCCTGGCGGGCGGAACGACCGCCGCCGCGGCGGGAACGCCGAACCGGTGCGTCTGTCATGAGTCCTCCGTGGTTTGATCGGCGCGACGACGACGGCGACCCCTGGGGCGCTGGGAAGCGGCAGAGGGGACGGGAAGGTCGACGATCCTGGCGAGGTGGGGGCTGGGGGCGGTCTTGTGTGGAAATGCCATGGCATCCACGAAGAGCTCCTGAAAGCGAGGCTCGATGGCGGTCTCGATTTTCTCGATGGCACGTACCGTGTTCGCGATCTCGGATCTCTGGGAGGCCGAGACCAGCATCCGGACAGCGCCGGCACCGGCGGCGTTGCCAACCGACCTGACACCCTCCGTCGGGCAATCGGGAACAAGCCCGAGCACCAGCGCGTGGACCGGGTCGATGTGGGCGCCGAATGCACCGGCCAGGCGAACATCGTGGACCTCGGAGATTCCGGCGTGTTCCACGAGAAGGTCGATTCCGGCCCGCAACGCGGCGCCGGCGAGTTGGATTTGGCGGACATCGTTCTGGGTGATGGCCAGTTCGTTGTGGGCGCGGATCACATACTTGAAGGTGCGGCCGTCGGGCTGCACACGTGGGTTGGAAGCCGCCAGATCCCCGTTGACGACGCCATCGGAGCTGCACACGCCGGCGAGGAACATCTCGGCGATCACCTCGATGATGGCCGAGCCACACAGTCCGGCCACCTCGAGATGTTCGATCGAGTGTGCGAACCCGGGATCGTCGGACCAGAGATCCGAACCGATCACCTTGAACTTCGGCTCCAGGGTGTGACGATCAATGCGGATGCGCTCGATCGCCCCCGAGGTGGCTCGCATCCCGCACGAGATCTGGGCCCCCTCGAAAGCCGGCCCGGTGGGGGAGGACGCCGCGAAGGTGGCGCCGGCGGTGCCCAGGACGATCTCGGCGTTGGTGCCGACATCGACCATGAGCTGGGGTGGGTCGGCCAGGTGGGTTCGCTGGTCGAGGGTGGCCGCGGCTGCGTCGGCGCCGACGTGGCCGGCGATGCACGGGCCGATGTGGGCGCGGGCCCAGCGAAGATCGAGGTCGAGTTCGTCGGCGCGGAGATCGACGGGATCACTGACGGCCAAGGTGAACGGGGCCGCCCCCAGTGGTGTCGGGTCGATCCCCAGCAGAAGGTGGTGCATTATCGGGTTGCCGACGGCCACCAGGTCGTGGATGTGGGCCCGGAGTTTCGGTGACGGAAGGGCGAGGTCGTCGGCGATCCCGTCGATCATCGAGTTGACCGCCGATCTCACCGCGGTTGTCATCTCGGCGTCGCCGCCGGGGTTCATCATCACGTATGAGACCCGGCTCATCAGGTCCTCGCCGAAACGAATCTGCGGGTTCATCGACCCGGTGGAGGCCACGATGTCGCCGTTGGCCAGGTCGACGAGATAACCGGCGATGGTGGTGGACCCGATGTCGATGGCCAGCCCGTAGACCAGATCGTCGAAGCCCGGCCGGACCGCGACGATCGTATTGTCGGCATGGACGATGGCGGTGACGCTCCGGTCGCCCACGACGATCGCGGTGTGGAGGTCAGGCAGGACGCGGGCGTCGACCACTGCGTCGGCCACGCCCCACTCGGTCTCCAGTGCGGAGATCAGCAACTGCGACTCGGAGCGCTCGTCGCCGAGATCGGGGTCGGGAATCTCGACGAAGCGGGGGACGATCAGCGGGTCGATTTCGAGCCCGGTGAGGTCGACCGCCTTTCGGATCACGGGTCGGTGGATCTGACTCCCGGCCGGTATTTCCACCACCACATCGCCCAGAACCCGGGCCTGGCAACCGAGCCGCATGTCGTCGACCAGCGGGCGGCGGCCCTTGTAGCCGAGTTCGGTCGGGCCGGCCGCGCTGAGCGAGACGGCAGGGGCCGCGACCTGACAGCGGCCGCAGAGACCACGCCCGCCGCAGGTCGAATCGAGGTCGACACCGGCGATCCGGGCCGCATCGAGCACGGTTGTGCCCGCGTCGACCTTGCGTCGCACTCCCGACGGGGAGAACACGATGGTCACCGGCGCCGAATCGGTCATGGTACGAGTGCTGCCGTTCAGGCCGAGGCCCCGCGGCGGCGGCCCGAACGGCCCCGTCGCGCTCCGCCCGCACCTGTTGCGGTCGGGTCCCGGAACTCCGTGATCCAGGCCGCGCAGTGGGGGTCGTGGCCCGCCAGGACGTCGGCAGCCATCACCGCGGTCTTCACCTCGGCATGCATCGGGTTCATGATCGCGGAGGTCATGCCGGCACCGATGGCCATCGACAGGAAGGTGCCAGTCACGGCGTGGCGGTTCGGCAGACCGAAGCTCACGTTCGACGCGCCACAGGTGGTGTTGACGTGGAGCTCGTCTCTCAGGCGCCTGACCAGGGCGAACACCTGCCGTCCGGCGGTGCCCATGGCCCCGATGGGCATGACCAGCGGGTCGACCACCACGTCGCAGGCAGGTATGCCGTGGTCGGCGGCCCGTTCGACGATCTTCTTGGCGACCGCGAACCTCACATCCGGGTCTTCGCTGATGCCGGTCTCGTCGTTGGATATCGCCACGACCGCGGCACCGGCCCTGGCCACCAGCGGAAGCACCCTTTCGAGGTTCTCGTCCTCACCGGTCACGGAGTTGATCAGCGGCTTGCCCTCGTAGGCCGCGATGCCGGCCTCGAGCGCCTCGATTATCGAGGAGTCGATCGACAGAGGGACGTCGGTGACCGACTGGACCAACTTGATCGCTTTCGCCAGCATCGCCGGCTCGTCGGCCAGCGGAATGCCGGCGTTGACATCGAGCATCTGGGCCCCGGCGGCGACCTGGGCGATCGCGTCGGCCTCAACCCGGCTGAAATCGCCGTCCTTCATCTCCTGGGCCAGGAGCTTGCGGCCGGTCGGGTTGATGCGTTCGCCGATGGTGACGAACGGACGGTCGAATCCGATCACCACTTCCTTGGTGGCCGAGCTGATCACGGTGTCGGTCATGGCGTTTCTGCTTCCGTTGGGTCTGATCGTGTCATTGCTGGGTGTCCCCGGGATCGGCAGTGGGATCGAGGCCGCCGTTGGCGACGATCGCGTCGAGCCGCGCCTTGGGGAACGACTGGTCGAGTTCGCTGG